>JBBTMW010000119.1:0-11545 GCA_038067995.1 Candidatus Zixiibacteriota bacterium | reverse complement strand
GGGACGTGGGTTTGCAGTCGGTGCCGACGAAGTCCGCAAACTTGCGGAACGCACCGGAAAAGCGACCGGCGAAATAACCGCGATGATCAAAGGTATCCAGACCGAAACCTCCAGCGCCGTCAAGTCAATGGAGAGTGGTATTCAGGAAGTTGATCGTGGCCGTGAGCTGGCCGACAAAGCCGGCAACAGCCTCAATGAGATCGTGGTCATGTCACAGCGGGTGCAGGACATGATCAAGCAGATCGCCAACGCCTCGAACGAGCAGTCCACTGCCGCCGAGCAGATTTCAAAGAACCTCGAGCACGTTTCCAATGTCACTACGGAAACCGCTAAAGGCTCTCAGCAGTCCGCCGCCGCGGCCGAACAGCTCAACAAACAGGCCGACAAGCTTCGCCAAATGGTAGGACGATTCAAAGTTCGCGCCTAAGGAGTCTTACTAGATAAAGGAGTTGGACCCACCGATTCCTTCCAACGAAAAGAGGCAATCCAGGATTGCCTCTTTTTTTATTGCGACGGATGGCCGTCCTCAAAGACGCCATTCTATTCGATGGCTTTCCTCTCCCCTACGGGCAGGACGGAACAGCACCGCCAGCGAAGAGATACTGCACGAGAAATGTCAGATCGACGATGTTTATTCCGCCGCTACAGTTGCAATCCCCCGAAGCCGGTGGATTCGGTAATGCACCCCCATTGAACAAATAGCCTACCAAATAGGTCAGGTCAACAATGTTTATTCCGCCGCTATGGTTAGCATCCCCCACAATGTATGGCACGGGAATAAAGGCCTTGACGACATTCGAATACCGGCTCCCCTGCCCTTGAGCATCGATTGAAATTGCGCGATACCAGTATGTCCCCGGGGATTTGTCTGTAAAGAAATATGACGTGTCGGCGGATGAGACCAAGCTGACAATCGACCCGAATCTGTCGACATTTTCGATATCATCAAGGTAGACTCCCTCATTGAGAACTCCACCATCGGTGAGATATGATAACCGCAACATAATCTGTTGCCCGGCATATCCTGCAAGACTGTACTTTGCCTGCACCCACCCACCAGATACACCGGTGATGCCGTTGCCGAGATTTACATTATTCGGATTGGTGTTAGTAGTGAAATTCCCCGGCAGATTCACAAACATGAAGCCGCCGTCGGTCGATACCTGCGCATAGAAATAATCGTAATCCAGCTCGATGTTATACCATATCCAGAAAACGAGAGAGTCACCGGCCGGCACATCGTAGGGAACGGTTGATTGCAAGAAGTGATTCGTGCTGTTAAATGTTCCGCTGTACCAGGACTTCGTGCCGTTCTTCACCCGCGCAGAGGATTGGGTGAATTTTGCCTTCTCCCAGTCGCCGGCATCGACTTCGGCCCCTTCAGTGACCGTGGATTTGTTCGTCATCTCAAACAGTTCATGACTAACTGCCGGATTAAGCGTATCGCTGTGATGCCAGATGACATCATAGTCATCGTCAGCAAGAATGGGCGTATCAACTGTTGGAGGCGCTGGCGGAGCCAGTTGATAAGGGTTGTCAGCAATTTTGGCAAGAAACATGTTGGGGAAAAGGTTTTCCTGAACAAGGGTCGGAATGCGCGAAGGGTTGGGCCAGAAGCCATCGGTACCATTGCCAATCTCAACCGTGAAACTCATACACCTCGGCTTTGAGAGTGTGTCCCCCCAGGCCCAGTCGTCGGCGGCGCCGTTGGTCGTATACAATCCCCATCCGACTTCAGGGGTGTAGTTGTTGTATTGTGTCAGGGAGTCGCCGATTATTCTGAACAGTTCCTCGTATGGTGTGTAGGTGCGTTCGAATCCCCACGGCCACAACTCAAGATTCGAGTAGGTGTGAAAATTATGGATGATTGAAAACTGGCGGGAAATCACGAAATCGCGAACGACCTGGGTTTCTTTCTCAGAAAATACGCTTGTCCCGCGATAGGTCTCGGAGCTTGTGACCGGCGATGAACCAATATCATCGAAACCCCATTTGTAGCCGTAGTTTCGGTTGCAGTCCACGCCGAATGTGGCGTCGCCGTTGTTTCTGCGATTCTTTCGCCACATCCCCCCGCCGGTGGGATTGGTTGTCTGGTTGTAGACATAACCATCGGGGTTCTGCATCGGCACGAAATAAAGCTCACGATTGTTGACAATATCTGTGACTTCGGGGTCGATGCCGTATTGGTCGAGGAGGTGCGCTATAAAGTAGAGCACTGCCGCCGGTGCGGCGGGCTCGCGGGCATGGATGAGCGATATGTAGAGAAGCTCCGGTTCGGCTTCATCGACGCCGGGATTGTCGGAGACTTTCACCATCCAAATATTCCGTCCTTCAAGAGTAGTGCCGAGGGATACTTTCGATGTCATGATAGTAGGGTGCGCCGCCTGAATAGAGTCGAGATAGGCAACTATCTCGCTAAATGTCCGAAAACCCCCCATGGCTTTGTTGTCCTTGTTACGGGACTTGTAGAATGTCTGCATGTCGGCGATAGAGACCGAATATGGTATCCCCGCCCCGGACAATTGTTCTAAGTCAGCCGGCTTGGCGAAAATAGTCCAGACGTTGTTTTCCTCCCCTTCGACATCAAGACCCCATTTCCAGATTTGGATCAGTTGCTTCTTGGTGGGATTATTGATTTCGATTTGGGAAACGGTTTCCTGTGTTTCAGCGGAAACTTGAGAGACGAAGGCGAGACTGATGAGAAGACATACTATCGGAAGGCTGTTAAGTCGATTCATTTTATTTCATCCTACGAGTTGCGAAAGTGTGCAAACTGCGAGAGACTTCAGTGACGATGCCGTAATATGGGGAGTTGTAGAGATTTTTACAAGGGGAATTGGAGGGGGGGAAAGCACGTGATTCTCTCGAACGTATCCCCCTATCACTTTGCCTTCACCGCTGTCATTCCTGCTCCCCTCTGTCATTCCTGCGAAGGCGGGAATCCAGTCTTGACTCTTTTTCAGTTCTTTTGTTAGCGAATGCCACGGGGGCAGACGGGACGTCCGCCGACCACAAATTTGATCTCACGGAGTAGGCGAAACGGTAATTACTACTTTTCCTCGGGCGCGTCCCGTTTCAAGATATCGGATGGCTTCAGGAACCTCACTTAGCGTGTATCGTCGGTCGATTACCGGCACCACTTTGCTGGATTCAAGAAGTTCTCTGATAAAAACCAAATCCTTCTTGTTTGGCCTCGCCACCCCCATGCCACCGATTGTTTTACTCCCCGTCATTGACACCAATGACCCGATGATCATCACTTGAAACATGTGACGCATCGTTGAAAATCCGGCTATAGCACAAATTCCGCCGCGACTCAAAGCGCGCTTATACTCTAAGACCGAGTGGTTTGCAATTGCATCAAAAATCAGGTCATAACGCTGTCCGTTTTTGGTGAAATCCTCTTGCGTGTAATCAATGACATGGTCTGCGCCTATTGAGCGTACCATCTCAACATTCCGCGTGCTGGTCACGCCAGTGACTGCTGCCCCGAAGGATTTGGCAATCTGCACCGCAAATGTGCCGACGCCACCGGATGCGCCGTTGATCAAAACCTTTTGCCCCGATTGAATCTTTCCTGTGTCGCGAAGACCCTGCAGAGCGGTGAGTGCCGCTACATAGACGGACGCAACTTCCTCAAATGATACATTGGCTGGTTTCAGCGCCAATCCATTTTCAGTAGCACATACATACTCGGCAAAAGCGCCAGCGCTACCCCTCGCCATCCCGAATACCTCATCACCCGGCTTAAACTGCTCGATGTTTCGTCCGACTGCCTCAACCCGCCCGGCCACATCAGCGCCGAGCTTTGGATTTTTTGGTTTGAGTAGCCCGAATACCATGCGGGCAAAGATGGGTGTACCTTCCATGCGATGCCAGTCAAGGGGATTTGCGGATGCCGCATGAACTTTTACCAGTACTTCGTCGTCCTTGGGGATAGGCTTTTCTACCTCTCTTAATTCAAGAACATCGGGAGATCCATATTTATGAAATAGAATAGCTCGCATAAGTTCTCCTTCAAACTATTTCGATCGCGTAGTCATTCGGTTTTGACACCTAACGCCGTGCTTCAGCGGCCCTGGTCTTAGGTTTGCCTCGACTCCATAGTGATAACCCGAGGCCAACAATCATCAGAGCAAAGAGCATGAGGTTTACGACTGGTCCTGGTTCTGTTCCCGTCCGGACAATTGGAACGAAGTGGAGAATCAGAAGTCTGGCCAGATAATCAAATATTTGCAGTGCAAACATGAAGGGGATCGCGCTACGATATCGCACCAACGCCAGGACACATAGCAAAGAAATGACCAGACGTGAGAACCCCGTTAGAGCGAAAAGTGCTACGACTGTCTGTGCGGCTTCGGGCGCGTAAGTGTCAAGTGGGATGCCGTCGGCAGATCCCGCGACATAGTACCCGTTGAAGATGACAACCAGACCTTGGAGGGCTTTCACGGACACAACCAATGCGAAAAGCCAGAGCGCGAGCTTATGACCGCGATACGTATTATCGATAGGTTGAGGAAGAAGCTGATTGACCATGGCAGTTCCTTTCTTGACTAGACGCGTCAACACTATCAGCGAACCGATCCTATATCGCAACTCTGATATGTCTCTCTGAATACGACGGATATATTCATTTGTTTCATTGAGATAACTGCGAAGTCAAGGAAACCGCCGTAAGCGCCCCTGGCAAGGAGACAGTCTATTGATACGGTAGTAATGGGTGTGACTGTCCGTTAGATGGTGTCGCTCTCGTGATCAATGAAACATTCGGCCCTACCTCCCGTACTAACCCAATATGTCCGAGAGCAAAATCCGATCAAACAATGGAGTAGCAATGACTGATAGTGCCGTTGGAGGGAGTCACACAATGTCTGACGTTTCAACATTCCGCCTCTATCTATTGAGGGGCGCGTATCTGCTTGTTTCCGTGGGTCTAGCGTTCACTATCTGGCCGCAAATTATCCTCCACGACACCAAGTGGCCCCTTTGGTATGGGGTCGGCTGTAGTTTGCTGGCGGCGGTGTCAGTATTGGCGGTTCTGGGCATCCGATACAGAAGTAGCGCTCGCGCTGTGGCTGATCATCAAAGGAGTCACCGTGCAAACGACTGCAACTTAACTTTGTTATAACGCTTACGATTTGAAATACATTTTGCGTCATAATGTTAAACCTAGAGGACCAAATCGTATGGAAACAAATGAGAGTTCACTCAAATCCACTGCAAGATTTGCCGGCTTACTGTACTTTATTTGGGTACTAACGGGCCTCTACGGCCTCTTCTATGTACCATCACAAATTGATACACGCGGAGATGCTGTAACCACTGCCCAAAATGTCCTATCGAATGAATTCTTGTTTCGAACGAGCATAGTTAATGACCTTATCAGCCACACGATTTGGGTGGTTATGGTATTGGTTCTTTATCGATTGTTCAAACAGGTAAACGAGCGTCAGGCGAAACTTCTGGTGGCATTTGTGATTGTACAAATACCCGCCGTTTTTTTTATGGAGGCACTCAATATTACTTCCCTAATGATTTTTAAGGGCGACATATTGAAAACATTTGAACTTACCCAGAGACAGGATGTGGCCATGCTGTTCCTAAAACTCAACGATTACATGACTTTGTCATTAGAAATGTTTTGGGGGCTTTGGCTTTTCCCTTTAGCGATCCTTGTCTACAGGTCGCGCTTCCTTCCCCGCTTTCTTGGCGTCTGGCTGATGATCTGCGGCTTCGCCTATGTGGTCTTGAGCTTTACGAGCTTAGTGCTACCGCAATACAAGAATATCGTCTATAACATCGCCTTACCAGCCTTCTTCGGAGAGCTTGCGTTTATGTTGTGGCTTTTGATCATGGGTGCAAAGGTGAGGGAGCCAGAGGCGCGTGTTTCCCAGGTGAGTTGACTCCACGATTCTGACTGCGCACATGACCCATGCATTGAATGCCGTGGCCGTACCCGCCTAAAAGCGGGATACCGTCTGCCCCTGCTTGATCCATCGACAGGCTGATTCTTGACAAAACTGAAGATGGGAAATATGCTATCGGCATCATGAGGACGGAAACACCAATCCAATCTATGGGTAGCCCACGATTTATCGCGGGGCAAGGGTGCACCACCCATTGGGAAGGGTTGAGCTAACATGCGACACAGGAACCCACCTGAAGGGCTTGTTGAAAAGTGTGATTTAGCGAAATGTTCTTCTCTGTCATTCCCGCGTACGCGGGAACCCATCTTGTCTTACAAAGAGTTAGATAGGCTCCCGCTTTCGCGGGAGTGACATTTTTGGGGGTGTAGATATGAATTGAAGGCTTTTTCAACAGTTCCGAGAGGTGGGCCACCCGGCCCGATTTGCTCCAACAGAGCTTTGGGGACATAGTTTTCGCTCCTGGGTCGGTTACTTCCCGATAAATTTCGGCATCTCGTCCAGCCCCCCGCCAAAAAACCTCTTGAATCTCCCCTCAAAAATCCGTTTCTTATAGGTTGTCCCGTTCGACGGGACATAACCCTATGAAAATCTTAGTGATTGGTGGAGGCGGGCGCGAGCACGCCATCGTTTGGAAGCTGAAACAGTGCCGGAATATCGAAAAGATATTCTGCGCGCCCGGCAATCCTGGTATTGCCCAGCACGCCACATGCGTGGACCTCAAGCTCGATAATATCAAAGGTCTCGGCGATTTCGCCTATCGCAACAAGATAGGCCTCACCGTCGTCGGCCCAGAAACCCCTCTTGCGGCGGGCATCGTAGACGAGTTCACCCGACGCAAAATGAAGATATTCGGCCCCGACCGAAAGGGCGCCCAGCTCGAATCCTCCAAAGTCTTCGCCAAGCAGTTCATGCGAAAATACAATATCCCCACCGCCCCGTTCCGGGTCTATTCCTCCTATGCCGAAGCGATGGGCTTCTGCAAGGCAATTGAGTATCCGGCGGTTATCAAGGCTGACGGCCTTGCCGCTGGCAAAGGGGCGGTTGTAGTCAGGTCGCTGGCCGAGGCCGAAGCGACAATCGACCAGTTCATGGTGAAAAGGACGCTCGGCATCGCCGGCTCCAAAATTGTTATCGAAAGCTTTCTCCCCGGCCTCGAAGTCTCCCTCATGGCCATCACCGACGGCAAGGTGGTGTTACCGCTCTTACCAAGTCAGGATCACAAGCAACTGTTCGATGGCGACCGCGGACCAAACACTGGCGGCATGGGGGCCTACTGCCCGACGCCTTTCACGTCGCAGGAATTGCTCGACGACATCCACGAGCATGTTCTCCTGCCGACGCTCAAGGGTCTCCAGCAGGAGGGGATCAATTACAAAGGTGTCATTTATGCCGGCCTGATGCTGACTTCGTATGGCCCAAAGGTTCTTGAGTTCAATTGCCGTTTTGGCGATCCGGAAACCCAAGCAGTTCTCCCCCTTCTCAAGACTGATTTCCTGGAAGTCTTGCAGGCTACGGTCAATCAAAAATTGTCGGGCATTCAGCGCCTTGAATGGAAACCCGGAGCCTCGGCCTGTGTTGTAATGGCATCCAAAGGCTACCCCGGTAAGTATAATACCGGAGTGCAAATAAACGGCCTTGCGAACCAGTACGAAAACGGCTGTCATGTCTTTCATGCCGGCACAGCCAACCGCGGTGGTAAACTTGTTACAAACGGCGGGCGTGTATTGGGTGTGATGGCCTCAGACAAAGACCTGCCAGCGGCGATCAACCGCGCCTACAAGCTGGTTCAGCGGATTCGATTCGATGGCGCCACATTCAGGAAAGACATCGGCGCAAAGGCGCGGGAGGCCGTTCCCGCTCTTGTGGAGTCATCAGTAAGCTCGATAATGCTACCGCCGATCGCGCCAAAAGTGGACACTTTGGCGCCGCCGATTGAAGATTCTTCGGGCGACCACCTTGAAGATCGCTGAAACTTTTCACTGTTCAACTGTAGAATTGTGTAGTTACATAATAATCTCATATTTATAAAAGGAGAAAGGATGAAGCTGATCTCACTCCGGTCATTCGTGACCATCACACTCTGTGCAGGACTTATAGTCGCCTCACTCTGCCCGACCGGCATCATGGCCGCCGACACCGAAAAGGCAAAGGAATCGTACAACGAAGCGCTGAAATCACAGCAGGCGGGTAAGGCCGACGACGCAATCCTTGCGTACAAGGCTACCATTGCATTCGACCCCGGGTATGTCGATGCCTACATCAATCTAGGCGCCATCTATTTTGAAAAGAAAGACTATCAAAACGCTCTTCTGCAGTATCGCACCGCAACCGAGAAAGACAAATCCAACGCCACGGCCTTCGCCAATCTCGGTCGGGTTGAGTCGGCCCTCAAGAAATATGTCGAAGCCGAAGCCGCTCTCAAGACCGCCCTCTCCATAGATGGTAAGAATGCTGATCTCTATAAAGAGTTGGGAAAAGTCTACTTCTACAAGAACAGCTACACCGAACTGATCGAGACTCTAAAAAAGTGTCATGAACTCGGCGCCAGCGACCAACTGACCTGGTTTATGCTAGGTAAGGGATATATGAAGGAGGAGCAATTCGCTCCGGCGGTTGAGGCTTTCAACAAGTCGATTTCGCTTGAAGCGAAAAACTATCAGGCTTATTTCGCCCTCGGTCAGATATATCAGACCCAGGAGAAATATGACATGGCCGCCTCTTCGTATCGGAAGGCTCATACCGCCAATCCGAAGAAGCATCTTGCCATGTACAACTACGCCATCGCCGTTGAATCGGCAAACCCCGAAGACTTCGCCAAGCGTATCGCCGCATGGGAAGAATTCGTGCGAACGGCGAAGAATGATCCTCTCGCTAAGAAAGATATGGCATTCGCCGAAGATCATTTGAAGGAGCTTCGCGACGGCAAAAAAGCCGCCGACGCTAATCAGTAATTGTCACACATGAATTCTGAAAAAAAGCCCTCTGCATTGGAGGGCTTTTTTGTTTTGCGTAACGTGTCGTGAGTGAGTAGGTGCGAACCCCTGTGGTTCCGAAATCTCTTATTGTGTGCATCGCCAAAGGCGGCAGACGAGACGTCTGCCGCCAACAACATTACTTCTTCGGCAAATCAAGCTTCGAGAATAGCTCCCATTCAATAACAGTCTCTTCACCTTTCGCATCAGTGACAACAATTCCCTTATTACTCTCATCGACATCGTTCGAACTCCCGAGTTTCAACTCTCGGCCGTCCAGGAGAGTCACGAGCGAATAGCGATCGGAGACCTTTTCAATACTCTTGATAAGTCCAAACTCGACGTCGTAGGTAATATCGCGTGATTCACCGTCAAGAATCTCCCAGGTAAAAGCTTCATCCATATCCCATTTGATAGAGCCGGTGTATAGGTCGCCGTCCTCAGTTGTCACCGTTCCCCATATCGGCGTGCCGCCGTCAAACTGGGCGTAACCAACTGGTTTTCCCTGCGGCTTAAATTCTACTTTCTCAAACTCGTCCCATTCGACCCGCACCTGACCGATTCCCGGATCAAGCACCAGAATGCCCGAATTGGAGTTGTCGATATCGTTGCTTCCGCGGAGAATCATCTCATCACCATTTGCGAGGACGATTCGCGCGCCGGAGGAACTGTATCGCTCAATACTCGTGATGCGGCCAAATTTCAGTTTGCGTGAACGACCGTTCTCCTCGCCATCGAGAATATCGTTGGCGAAAATCTCATCCACGTCCCAGCAAATCCATCCAACAAAAGTTTCTCCGCGGCGGGTAGTGAGAACGCCATACAGACGCTCCCCGAAACCGGACGCGATGGTCTCCGGACAGGCCATGAAATCGACCCGCTCAATGTCATCCCACACCAGTTCCAGTTCCCCTTGATTCTTGTCTTCGATAATGATCTCTCGAACGTCTGATCCGATATCAGTCGAGCCACCCTCAAATTCGACAGTCTCCCCCGATTTAAGTGTCAGAATAGCGCGATCGTCGTCATCAACTTCAATGCTTCGTATGTGTCCCATGCGGATGCCGGATTCGGCCTGTGTATTGAAGCTAAATATCATTGGATCGAAATCAAAACCTCGCTTGAGACCACGGATTTTCTCGCGGCGTGAATCCCTTGCCCTTTTGGCAACTTGGCGGGATCTCTCTTTGTTGCCATTCAAAATATCGACCCATGCCCCTTCGTTTTTGTCCCAGCGGATCAGCCCTTCAAGGACGTCACCATCGACCGTCGTAATCTTGCCATACACACGCCCATCGCTGTCGGCCGCCCGGGTCGCACTGGCGGATATCAATAGGCCGGCCACCGCCAGTATGAGTAACTTAGAGACTGTCATAGTAACCTCCTGTCATTCCAATTTCATTGCTCACTGACAGTTAGTACGATAGACGGGGCGAAATGTTGTGTTTTTTGCGGTGGACTCACTCACCCTCCTGAGTTGGTTAGTCCCCCCCGTTCCTGACTCCGATGAAGTCGGGTCATTGAAAAAGAAGGGGGGTATCAAATGTAGGAATGGCTACTTGAAAAGTCTTTACTTGGCAATCAACCCTTGCTCAGCAAGCTTTGCTACAGTCTGCCCCGCCATCGAGCGAATCACTGTCTTCCATTTGGCGAATGCATTACCACCGGACTGGGCGGACGCCGTCCAAACAACATCAAGAGTCTTGGCATCATAAACATCTATCTGAAAGTTGGCCCATGGCTTGTTGACATTGTATCCGCCATATTCCCGAGTTGACGACTGGCTCGAGTAATAAATATTTCCAAAACTATCTACCCTACCTGTCCCAGTCGTTGTGCCGTATGATGACTTGGGTATGTACGTTGAAGAGTGGCCGGATTCCAAAGGACCAATGACTAGTATTGCATCACAACCAGAAGAATCGATTAATTTCAAAAGAGCCTCATCTTCTGACGTATCGCGGGAAAATGACACCCAACTCTCAAATACACATTCAACATCATGCCAGACAAATTCTTTCTTCAATTTCTCTTCAAGGGCCGTTTGCAACTCAAGATTTTGGAAGCTCGAGAAAATGAAAATTTTTGAGAAGTGCCTTTCAGAGTATTCTGGGTTTACTCTGGCTGTCATGGAAGTTTTCGCGTAACAAGCGACTAACAAGAACATCACAACGATGATAAATGAGAAGAATCTCATGAACATACCTCCATCTCTGTCAAACCGAATTCGGTAACAAAGATAACCTGCGGCTCGACTAACGCAATCACTTTTTGAGATCGGGAAGCGAGGCGATACGTAACAAGGGGAACTGGATTCCGGCTCCCGCAAGGCTAGGGCGAGAGCGGGTCCAGCCCATCCACTTTGAGCGATCGGAGTAGATTAGTCAGCTTTCGCGTTCCGATACAAGAAAAAAAATCCCACCGTTTCGGGCGGGATTCAGGTCGAAACCTTATTTCTTTTTCGGTTTCTTCTTTTCTTTTTTGCCTTTGTCCATTGACTTTGCCATAGTTGGCCTCCATGTGATAAAGTTGCTTTTCCGGCGTCGAGACGAGCCAAAGCCCAGCCCGGCCGATGCCCTCACCTACGGCGTGAGCGTTGTCGGCGGCTAACATGATGCCCTCAAACGTTTAACACAAGCTTTTTCT
>JBBTMW010000118.1:0-8480 GCA_038067995.1 Candidatus Zixiibacteriota bacterium | reverse complement strand
TGAGTTTAGAGATTCCTCGTGACGGCCATTTGTTGCTATCCGCCCCCCTAACCCCTTGCATTTTAAGGTATTTTAACCCGAAGGCTAAACTTGCGGTCGGAACCGTTCGATACTACATTAAGTGACAACAACCGTGTGCAGGATGCAATAACGAGTAAAGGGATTGACCTTGGGCTTTTTTGATTTCTTTTCAAGCGACATAGGGATGGACCTCGGCACCGCCAATACGTTAGTCTACGTGCGGGGGCAGGGGATAATCCTCAATGAACCTTCGGTCGTGGCAATCGAAAAATCGACCGGTAAAGTACTTGCCGTCGGCTCCGCCGCCAAAGAGATGACCGGCCGAACCCCGGGCGGCATTGCCGCTATTCGTCCGCTCAAAGACGGCGTTATCGCCGATTTCGAAATGTCCGAAAAACTGATTTCGGATTTCATTCGCCGCGTTATCAAACACAAATTTCTCATGAAACCCAGAATGGTGATTTCGGTCCCATCGGGTATCACCGAGGTCGAGAAGCGAGCCGTGCGCGATTCCGCTGAAAATGCGGGCGCCCGTGAAGTTTATTTGATTCAGGAGCCAATGGCGGCGGCGATTGGCGTTGGCCTGCCCGTCGACCAGCCCTCGGGATGCATGATAATCGACATCGGCGGCGGCACCTCCGAGATTGCCGTCATAGCATTGAATGGCATCGTCAACGATACTTCGATTCGCGTCGCCGGCGACGAACTCAACGAAGCAATCGTGATGTATTTGAAAAAGAATTACAACCTTCTCATCGGTGAACTGACCGCCGAAGATATCAAAATCAAAATTGGCTCAGCCTTTCCGCTCGAGAAGGAACTCTCGATGGATATCAAGGGACGCGACCTCGTCGCCGGTGTGCCTAAAAGTCTCAAGTTGTCGTCGGTGCAGGTTCGCGAAGCCCTTTCCGAAACACTCGACCGCATTGTCGAGGCAGTCCGTCAGGCTCTCGAGCGAACCCCCCCAGAGCTGGCCTCGGATATTCTCGAGCGCGGTATCGTTCTTACCGGCGGCGGCGCGCTTTTGCGCGGATTAGACAAACGCCTTCGTCATGAGACCAATCTGCCGGTGAATGTCGCCGAAGATCCGCTGACCTGCGTGGCGCGCGGGGCGGGAAAAGTTCTTGAGGACTTTGTGCTCTATGCCAAGGTGCTGGAGCGGTCGAGGAAAGATTAGTAAGTCTTTATTTCTTGAGTAGGTCAAAACCCCCGTGGTTTTGACAGTTCAAACTCCTGGAGTCAGGAGCGCAGGGCTCCTGACCTACCCCAATTTCCAGAAATTCGCGTAACCCCTTGTGAGACAAGACTGGATTCCCGCCTTCACGGGAATGACAGGGGAGCGCGGGAATGACAGAGGGGAGCGGGAACGACAGACTAGGGCTACGCGCTTCATATTCATGTGGACGGTGCCGCCTTAAAGCGGGATCCCGTCCGCCCTATTGTGATCCGTTTCTTTTCACATTCTGCCAAAATGACCGCCCAGCCACCTTGACTATACCTGCCACTTTGGCCTATTTTAATCTTCCCTATGTCATTTGATCCAAAAGCAATCATCGGATTCATCCGATCGCGCGCCGACTATCCTATGAAGATGAAGGAGCTGGCCAAAGCTCTCTCCATTCCGAATCCATCCTACAGTCATTTCCGGAGTGTGATCAAGCAACTCATTACAAAAGGTGAGTTGGTGAAACTGAAACGGGGTCGCATTGGACTCGCCTCCGAACTCAATTTGGTAACCGGCACATTGCAGGTCACGCGCGCCGGGGTCGGCTTTGTTCCGTGCGAGGGAAAAGAAGATATCATGATTCCCGCTCATGCCCTCCTGACGGCATTCGACGGCGACAAAGTCACTGTGCGTCTGACAAGCGAAAGCAGTGGCCGTCAGATGGGTGCAGTCGTTTCCATCGCAGAGCGAACCGAACGCCGCATCGTCGGCACTTTCAAAAAAGGGAAACATTTCTACTTTGTCGAGCCCGACAACCCGCGCATCCATCGCGACATATACATCGGTAAGGATGACACGCTCGATGCGAGTGAAGGGGAGAAGGTTGTCATTCAGATGGAGCCATGGGTCGACGCGCATCTCAATCCCGAAGGAGCCGTGGCCGAGCGGCTCGGTTTCCCCGGCGATCCTGGGGTCGACATGCTTACCGTCATGCGCGGATTCAACCTTCCCGACACATTTCCTCCGGAAGTAATGCGCGACGCCGAAATTGCGGCCGGACAGTCGATTGAAGATGAAATAGCCCAGCGAGAAAATCTGACAAAAGAGTGCATCTACACTATCGATCCCGAAGACGCCAAAGATCATGACGACGCCATCAATGTCGAAAAGCTCCCTCATGGATATCGCCTCGGGGTGCATATCGCTGACGTTTCCCACTATGTTCAGGAGGGTACTGTTCTTGATAAAGAGGCTCTGCGTCGGGGTAATTCGGTCTATCTTCCCGGAATGGTTGTTCCGATGCTTCCCGAAGTTCTCTCCAACGACGTCTGTTCACTTCGACCGCATCGCGTGCGACTGGCGCATTCATGTATTATGGATTTTGATCAAAAGGGAAAACTTCTGAAATGGCGAGTCGCGGACACCGTTATCAAATCAAAAGCGAAGCTGACCTATGAGCAGGCGCAGGAGTTTTTCAATACCGGCAAAGCCGATGATTCTCTTGCGCATGTTGCTGACAATCTCACCCTTGCCCGTGAACTGGCGCAGGCGCTAACGAAACGGCGCTTTGCCGAGGGTTCGCTCGATTTTGATCTGCCGGAATCAAAAATCATTCTTGGCAAGGACGGGGAAGTAATTGAGTTGGGGAACAGAGTCCGTTTGGAATCGCACCGGCTGGTCGAGGAATGTATGCTTGCGGCCAATGTTGCCGTTGCGCTCGAAGTATTCCGCGCCGCCCAGCCCTTTGTCTATCGTGTCCACGACAAGCCGGACCTGAAAAAGCTTGAAGCGTTTTCTGAAATGATGAAACGGATTGGCCGTTCATTCCCGGTATCGGCAACGATGCAACCGGTTCAATTTTCCCGATTTTTGGAAGGGGTCAAAGACAGCCCGGAGTCGGAGTTTATCAATGAGCTGATGCTGAGATCGATGAAAAAGGCGGTCTACCAGCGCGCCAATATCGGCCACTTCGGTCTTGCCTTCTCGCACTACACCCATTTCACATCCCCAATTCGTCGCTATCCCGATCTGCTCGTGCATCGTTTACTGCGCAGTCGGGTCAATGGTGTCTATCCGGCGCCATTTACCAAACGAATTATCCCTTTCATCGATTCGGCCGCAAGCCATTGCTCGACAACGGAGCGCGACGCCGAAGCCGCCGAGCGTCAGGCGATAAAGGTGAAACAGGTAGCCTACATGTCGCGCCACCTTGGAGCGGAGTTTTCGGGGATCATCAGCGGCATCATCGCCCATGGATTTTTTGTCCGTCTGGATCATCTCGGCGTGGAGGGGATGGTGCGAGTGTCATCGATTGATGACGACTACTATCAGTTTGACGAAAAGCATTTCCGTCTTGTCGGGCGGCGTACCGGCACAGCCTATCGATTGGGGGACCCGGTCAAAGTAAAAGTCGCGAAGGTTGATACAGTTCGCCACGAAATCGACCTGGCGATCGCCGGACTGGTGAGCGCTCCCAAAGTAGAGGGGAAGCAATTGAAAAAAATGAGAGAAGTGCCGCACCATCTTCGCAACAAACGCGCCCGACGATGAGGTAGCGGGAACAGTTTTATATGAAAACAAAAACAGCCATACTTCTTGGTGAGCAATTTGCCACTGATACCATCGAGTGGAGCGAGCTTGGCCAGGTGGTCACGCAGTTGCCCGACCTTCTGCGGATAGTTCGAGAGCGAATCATTGATGTCGTTCTCATTGACGCCAATCGAAGCGATCTCAGCCGCCAGATAGCCTTGCGCATCCGGCAGAACAATCCGCTGACCGAAATCTGGAAGATTACCGACCACGACGACCAGCTCACCGATGAACCAGACTGGATTGACGGCGTTCTCGTCCGATCAGCGGGACTGGTTGGTCTCGAGCAAAAACTTGACTCCATCTTTCATTCCCGGGAATTACTGGAGCAGTACGAAATCATAAGCCGCTCCCCAAAGATGAAGCGTGTGGCCGAAACTATCGAACGGATAGCCGTCACCGATGTCGCCGTTCTCATTGTCGGCGCATCGGGATCAGGCAAGGAGCTTGTGGCGCGGGCTATTCACCGCCAGTCGCGACGGCGCGACAAAACATTTGTCGCCATCAATTGCGGCGCTTTGGCTGAAGGAGTGCTTGAATCGGAATTGTTCGGCCACGAGAAGGGAGCTTTCACCGGATCGGTTGGCCGACGTGAAGGGTTATTCCACAAAGCGAATGGAGGCACGATTTTTCTGGATGAAGTCGGCGAAATGTCACCGACTATTCAGGTCAAACTTTTGCGCGTTCTCGAAGATGGCAGCTACTATCGCGTCGGATCGTCATCGATGGAGCATACTGATGTTCGTGTTGTCGCCGCCACCAACCGCGACCTTGCCGAAGCCATCAGCGAGCGGCAGTTTCGGGAGGATTTATATTTTCGCATTGGTGTCGTGAAGATAATTCTGCCTCCGCTCCTTGAGCGCAAAGGGGACATTGTCCCGCTTCTGCGCCATTTCTGGAGGGAGCATCCCAAGGTTTCGATCAACGATGGCGCGGTCGATCTCCTGCTCCGCTATGACTGGCCGGGGAATGTGCGCCAACTTAGAAATTTCTCGGAGCGTATGCTGGCCTTCAAACCGACGGGAGTGGTTGATATTACCGACGTGGAGCTGTTCCTCCATGAACAACATGCCGGCGGCGGATCACTGCCGGTTGCTACAGGGAAGACTGTCGAGGAGTCCGGTCAGGAGCTGATCTATCGCGCTATTTTATCGCTTGGAAGCGAAGTGCGTATGCTTCGCGATCTCATTACTTCCCATCTTCCCCCTGAATCTCCGGGGCGCGAGGGAGAAGATTCAGTTTTTAAGCGAGGCTTAACCATGGATGAGATGGAGCGGCGGATGATAGAGTCGGCTTTAACCGAGCACAGCGGCAACCGCAAGGAAGTAGCTCGCAAACTGGGTATCGGGGAACGGACTCTCTATCGCAAGCTGAAACAGTACAAACTGGGGTAGCGTGAAGCGTCTGTTCGTTGTGGGAGTTCTGGTCGGTTGTATCGCGCCGATCTGTCGGGCAATCGACTTGACTTTGGTTGAATTTCCGTCCGAGGATGAGATTGTTGAGGCGTTTCAAAGCGGTGAGATAGGCGAGGAGGAGATGCAAACATCGAGAGATGCGTTGTTCGCATATGAATTCGGTTATGCCCAATCTGTCTGGGACGGAGACCTCGCTGATCGACAGTGGCATTTGGGGTCATTTGACGGCCCTGCAAAAAGCACACCCTCCAATTCATTTCACGGAAAAACGACAATGCGGTATCGATATCAGCAGGCCGTTTCCGACGATGCACGCACCCGATACCAGATACGTGGACATTCACAGCTCGCCCCACACTGGCAACTATCCGCAGGAATCGATCGCGATCTTTCGGGCCGTGAAAGGGTGCGATATCGTTCTATTTCATATTCAAATAAAACCGGAAATGTCAGGCAGGTTGCCATCGGCAACTTTTCGGAGCGACTCGGACTGGGGTCAGTCTTTGGTACGCGGGGAAAGATTCTCGGCCGAAGCGGAGATTTGGATGAAGAATCTGTGTTGATTCCCGACTATGGTGGCGGCAATGGATTCTATTCCCAAGTCGAATCGCGAGGCTGGCACATTACCGCCCTGACTTCAGCCGAGCGCGATACCGCTAACTCGCACACCATAGCCGCCATGAACCTATTGAAGCAGTTTGCTCACACCGAAATGTGGATTACGACCGGCAATAGTTGGCTCGGCTCACGAAACATAGGTTCATCTCATTCGGTGAAGAAAATTGCGATTGGGGCAACACACCGCACCTCAAGTGACCGGATATCAGCGGAAGTAACAGCGCAAAATGATGAATCACTCATACCGGCATCGGGTGTCATTGAAGGGTCAGCAAAGCGAGGCGATCTGACGGTGACCTATAGCGGCTGGGTCTATCACGATGATTTTGTTGATGACGCATCCGGCAGTCGCTCGGGATCATTGCGCCACACCTGGCGCGACACCGCCTCCGGTATCGAATGGACTACCCGTCGCTCCGGAACGGAGGGAGGTATCGTCAAGTCACACTGGACGCTTCCGTTTGGTTGGGGGGTATCGACCACGTTTCTTGTCAGCGCCTGGAAATCAAATTACAGCGAAACGCGATTTGCCGCGAATATAGATCACGATCTGTCGTCTTCGCTCCGCGCCACCGGCGAATATCTGCAACGAAACAACAATCGAGTCGACGATAAGGATGAGCTGGTTGAACGATTAATACGGCTCGGTATGCGATACGACAGAGATGATTTTGCTATGCGAACCGCTTTCGGCATTACTACCCGCGACTCCGCTCACTATCTGTCATGCCTCTGCACTGGTCATATCGATCTCGACGAGTTCGGTCGAGTCGAATGGTGGGTGGATATTCGTCGCCTCGGCGTGACGCCCGGAACTGCCGATTACGGTTATGTCTATGCGCAATTTACTGAGCAGTGGTCTCGTTCGGTCGAGACCGCAGTCAAAGTATCAACTCGCTATGATTCGAAAACTGCGAGCGGATGGTCATCAACTATTTCGATTGATGTTGGTGTCTCATTATGATAAGAACGCTTATTATCGCGATCGTAATGTTGATGATTGCTGGTGGGCGACCTGCGAAAGCAGGTATGGTTGTCAGCGAAGCATATTCCCCCTACAACGAGGGTTCGGACGGGCCGACATGGATAGAGCTATATAATGACAGCGACATCAACCAGGTGCTCTCCGGCATGCGGATTATTTCAGGGGGTGTTTCAACTCAATTCCCGATGCTCGTTGTTGAACCCTACAGTTATGTGGTAGTTTGCGACAATATGTATGGACCCGGTTCATTTGAGAGCAGGTGGGGGGATAGCTCTGGCATCTGGGGGGATAGATCATTCGAGGAGCTGTTTATGATAGTAGAAATGCCAATCGCGCCAGCCTCGGCGATCGATTCGATAGTCCTGCTTGATGCCTACAACACAACGGCGTCGCTCCTGAGATGGTCGGCCGAAGCTATGGCTACTCGCTCGTGGGAGCGTTCGCCCACTACCGGCGACAGCGCTATTCAGTGTCCTCTTGGTGTCGGTGGAACGCCGGGAGAAATCAATTCGACATATCCGGTTGATAACGATCTTGCCATCGAGAGCCTTACCGTCAGGCGTTCGGCGGGGCAATGTGAGATCGCAGTCCAAATTCGCAACGCGGGAACGGCGCCAACATCTACGACCGAACTCACCGTGACAGAATTGATTGGGCCGTACTTTGATACCGTTGTCACCGTTGACGTACCAAGTCTCGCATCGGGTGGTTCGTTGTCGATTACAAAAACGTTTCCATTCAGTGACACCTATCATCCGGCTGTTGCTCTTCTGAATGATGATGACCGAAGGTCTAATAATCACCGACGGTTCATGATCGTTGGTGGCGATTATCCGCCGATCATGCTCTCGGAGATTATGGCCGCACCCTCAACGAATGGCGGCGGAGAATGGATCGAACTGAGACGACGCTCTGACACCGCTGTCAACCTTCAGGGATGGAGCATTCAGGATGCATCGCATCAAGCAGTAATTTCAGACAGCTTTCTCGTGTTGAGTGACAGCCTCGCGCTCATCGCTCAATCCCTGAATGAATTTATTGCATCCCACGACAAAGTGAGTGTTCCGGTCATTGATCCGGTGTCGTGGGCTTCTCTTAACAATTCCGGCGACATTGTCAGGCTCGTCGATCCATATGGCATCCTAGCCGACACCTGCCGTTATTCTAACCCCAGCATAGAGGGTATGTCACTCGCGCGTGAACCTGCCGCCGGACCATCAGACAGCTGGCACAACTCTATCGATCCCGGCGGCACCCCGGGCACATCCAACCGGGTACTTGAAGAAAGCTCCGACCAAGCCGTCCTCACTGCGATGCCACAGACAATTTCGCCCGATGGGGACGGCATCGATGACGAAGTGGTTTTCAGAGTCGTTGCCACTGTCTCGGCTCATTGTACGCTCCGCATATTTGATAGAAATGGACGAGTAGTCCGATCACTTCTCTCGAATCAGTTACTTTCTTCCAATGAGATACTATGGGATGGATATGATGCGAATGGCGGACGGTTACCTATTGGCATATATGTAATCCTCCTTGAGATGGAAGGCGGCGCCTCGGTGCGGAGAGCAGTGGTGATTGCCAGATGAAGCTTGCGCAAATCACTATAATCCGGGTCTGTGTACTCATAGCAACGTCGGTAACCACCACGGTAAGCCAGACATTTGTATCCGCTGATGTGGTCGCG
>JBBTMW010000117.1:0-5214 GCA_038067995.1 Candidatus Zixiibacteriota bacterium | reverse complement strand
AATCCAGGCACATCGAGTTGACGCAGTGGCGCACATTCATGTACGTGAATCTATCTCCTACGAAGACATGCCCAAGATGCCCGCCGCATTTGGCGCAGGTGATTTCGGTGCGCATGTCATCGGCGTCGGTGGTGCGTTTCACGGTCCCGGCGATTTCGTCATCGAAGCTCGGCCACCCGCACTCGGATTCAAACTTGTCACTGGAACGATAGAGGGGCGCACCACATTGCTTGCAGACATAGGTTCCGCTATCCTTGTTGCTCACATACTTGCCGGTAAAGGGAGCTTCCGTCCCCTTATGAACAATAACCCGCTCTTCTTCGGGGGTCAATTTTTTCAAAGCCACTTTGCTCTCCTCTGAGTTTCCTGAAATAGTAAGCAATCCCACACCGGCTACCAATAACAATCCTGCGATCATAATAATACGCCAAATCGGTCGAATCTTTTCACGCATCTGGAGCCATCTTTCCTGTCATGTTTGTTGTCGAAAAACCAGATTGACTGGTCATGTACATAGTAAGACACAAAATGCCTGATTTGGTTCCCGAGAAAATGGCGAATGGGGCGTTATGTGTGGGCGGTCCCGCCTTGGAGCGGAATATCGTCTGCCCCGTCTCTATCTTGGTAGCACACCGGAACGGTGGGTTCCTTAAGAATAAGTAGGGCAGGATCGTCTTCGCATCCTGCCGTCCAATATTCAATTTCTGGGTAAAAGAATGGCGGCATTGAAGACAATGCCACCCTACTTGCGCAAGGATGCGCCTCTTCGTAGGTCGGCGTTCCTAAAGAGGCGAAGCCGAATGAGAAACCCGACAACCATCCCGTGGGCGGCAGACGTCTCGTCTGCCCCAACTTGATTTATAAGCATGAATTGGCGGGTTCGAGGACGGACCCGCCCTACCAGACGCAATCATATGCGTCCTACTTAGCCGTATCGATGACCTTCGTTTTGCTATCTCCAACCGGCGGTTCTTCTTCAATCGCTGGTTCCACATTCCCGGCCCGAAGCGCGACCAAAGAGTCGACATGTTTGCTGACCAACTCGACAAACTTGGCATAGGCCTCGGCCTCATCGGAGTAATGAGTCAGGAATTCCTCAAGCTCTTCACGGGTGTATCCCCTTGCGGTCAAAATCGAATCGCGGCAGACAAGAAATCGCTCCGGAGCGTCGCGATATTCAGCCGAGGCTACCCATGCCGCGGCGGTTATCTGCGAAAAAACTTCCGCCTTCTCTTCAAATCCGGCCAGCCGGTATTTTCTGTAGAGCGGCCAGGCCACCACGATTGCCACGAGAACAAAAACGAAAATCAGACGTTTTATCCAGACCATGAATCCTCTCAACTTACTCTTGATTGAACGCGTATAACGCTGTACGTTACCGCAGTCAAACCCCAAAGGTCAAGCAGATGATGGAATTAAAATACAGCGGCCAGCGCCGCAAAAGCAAAGTAGTAAAAATCGGCGAAGTGTTGATTGGCGGTGGATTCCCCATCGCCGTTCAGACTATGGCCACCGCTGACACTCGCGATGTCGAGTCAGCTGTCACCCAGATCAATCAGCTCTACGACGCCGGGGCCGACCTTGTCCGCATCTCGGTGCTCAACCACGATGCTGGTGACCAGCTCGCCCAGATTCGCAAGCGGGTGAAAAAGCCTCTTATCGCCGACATTCATTTTCAATATAAACTTGCTCTTAAAGCAATCGAAGCGCGGTTCAACAAGATCCGCATCAATCCCGGCAATATCGGCGCGGAGTGGAAGGTGCGCGAAGTCACCAAAGCCGCCCTTGATGCCGGAGTCCCGCTTCGTATTGGCGTCAACTCCGGTTCATTGCCGAAAGACTTGCTCGAGAAATATGGTCACGACGATCCCAATGCTTTTTGTGAGGCGGCCCTTCGTGAGGTTGCAATTCTCGAAGACATGGGCTTCTACAATACCGTGATCTCTGTCAAATCGACCAATGTCAATACGGCTTTTTGGGCTTATCATCTCCTTTCGCAAAAATGCGATTATCCGCTTCATCTTGGGATCACCGAATCGGGCATCCTTGAACCCGGCTCGGTTAAAAGCTCGGTGGGGATTGGCGCCATGCTGATGACTGGCATCGGCGACACCATCCGCGTTTCCCTTGCCGCTGACCCGATTCACGAAGTGCGGGTGGGCAAACGCATCCTTGCGTCGTGTGAACTCCGCCATGAAGGGATTGACGTTATCGCCTGCCCTACATGCGGACGATGCCAGATTGATCTGATTCCTTTAGCGGAGTCGATATCAGAAAAGGTGAAGCATATCAAAACGCCGCTGAAAGTGGCGGTGATGGGATGCGCCGTCAACGGTCCCGGCGAGGCCGCCGCCGCCGATGTCGGCATTGCTGGCGGGGATGGCAAAGGGATGCTTATCAAGAAGGGGGAGATTGTGCGAATGATGGATGAAGCCGATCTCGAAAAATCTCTCCTTGATGAAATCGAAGCCATGACCGGCGAGACAATCCCGCGGTAATTCTATTCTAATCCCTCCCCTTGCCCCTCCCCGAAATGGCGACGGGGGAGGATGCGATTGGCGTCATAAATACGCGCCCCAAGGGGCGCGCTGGGCGACGCAGTTAAATCATTTTCATTTGCTTGGTAGCCCACCGCTTCGCGGTGGGTCTGCATTGTGGGCGGCAGACGTCCCATCTCGTCTGCCCCGTCCTCCTTGTGACATTCCCCCCCTCTTTTGTCATTCCCGCGAAGGCGGGAATCCAGTCTTTTTCTTCCCTATCTTTGACTTGGTACTCCACCGGAACGGGATTGTTGAAAAACCCGTCAATTCTCACCGCAACCTCACAGATGTCACTCCCGCGAAAGCGGGAGCCTATCTAACTCCTTGTAAGACAAGATGGGTTCCCGCGTGCGCGGGAATGACAGAAAAGAGCATTTCGTCAAGGCGTACTTTTTCAACAAGCCCGAACGGTGGGTTCTTCCAGAATTAGTAGGGCAGGATCGTCCTCGCATCCTGCCAATCTATTCTTTGTTTTGTAGGGCGGGTCCGTCTTCGAACCCGCCAATGCACCCATACGAATCCTGGCAAAGATGGCGGGTCTGAAGACAAACCCGCCCTACTTTAAGTCAAAGAGTGCGCTTCAAGCTTGCGCAAGGATGCGCCTCTTCGTAGGTCGGCGTTCCGAATGAGGCGAAGCCGAATGAGAAACCCGACAATTTCTTAGTCACCAGCCGTCTTGCTTTTGGATGAGTTTGTGGCTATCTTTCGTCTTAGAGACTTATGTCCAGCGAAATTAAAAATTACACTGAGGCCAAAAGTGCCAAAGGCATGGGGGTAGCCGGTTGCTTAGGTGGAACTGGTTGTTGCGTCTGGATAATTGCAATTGGTTTTTTGCTGTGCTTCACAGGCATTGGTATGTTGATAGGCATTCCTCTTATTATCGCAGGTCTACTGATGCTGATATTGGCTCCGCTTGTTGCTTTCGGAACCTTAAAAGGAAAATGCCCTTGGTGCGCAACAGAAGTCTACTCTACGAGTCCAGAAGGATTCAATTGTTCGGCGTGCAAGAAGCGCATAGTTATTAAAGACAAGAAATTCTTTAAGATCGAATAGTTCTATTGATGTTGTATTGCGGGCGGGAAATGTCTGCCCGCGTCATGGATCGAGAGAGTCAAGTCCTGATACGAGCCACTAACAAACGGGAGGAATATGCAATCAACAAGCCAGGTGGTTTCTGAAATAATCTCAAGACTACAGAAGAAAGGCTTTGCTCAAGGCCGTGTAAACAGATTTGGATTCATAAGTAAGTCAGATAGCTTTGTCATGATATCACGCGAAAGAGGCAAAGACACCAGAATCCCATTTCACAAGATCGCCGACGCCATTGTAGCCGTTCGTAAAGATCATAAAGTCTACTCCGAAGGACCGTCACGATTGCGAAAGCATGGATTGACACATATCACGTCGCCTCTCTGGGCATTACTACATCTTCTTACACTGGAAGAGCTGAAAGCCTAAATGCTCCCAGACGTCGTAGTAGAAAATCTCAAGATAGTCTTTTGCGGTACAGCGGCGGGCAAAAGGTCAGCCAAGCTAGAGCTCTACTACGCCGGAATTGGAAACAAGTTTTGGAATATACTTTTCCGAACCGGTCTGACTCCCAGGCAATTATTGCCCATTGATTATTTAGAGTTGCTCGAGTACAAGATCGGCCTTACTGATTTGGAAAAAAAACAATCAGGAGGGGATAAAGATATAGCATTCTCCAATCAGGCGTCGCAGACTTGAGAATGAAAATTCATGAATTTCGACCTGAGATTCTTTGTTTTAATGGAAAGAAAGCCGCAGAAACGTTTCTCTCCACGTCTGTTACTTATGGGCTACAAAAGGAAACCATTAATCAGACGAGACTTTTTGTGGTTCCGTCAACTAGCCAAATGGCCGAAAAGCATTGGGATGAAATGTGGTGGTTCCAGCTGAAGGAAGTATCTAGGAAATAATTCAACGTGAGTGTCGGGGTTGATGATGTGCCATCCCCTCCTCACTCCGCTGAATCCGTCTCCAGCTTCATCGGGCGAATGATAATTGGCAGAGTCTTGTTGCCCCGTTTGATATAGATAGTCGTTGCACCTCGATCATATCCCTCAAGAATCTTTCCCATCAAATGAAGTTGGTTAGGCGAGGTCTCTGTTCCCACCCGCAAAATCTTGTCTCCCTGACGAAGGCCGCAGGCGAATGCCAGACGGGTCGAATCAATTTGCTCAACCCGATAGATATTCTTCTCCTCTGATACCAAAATCATTCCCAAAAGACCTTCAAGGGGAATGTCGGTATTAATCGTCACAGCTGTCGCCAATTGCGATTCCGGGCGTGGAGGTGCAAAGGCGCGCACCAAATCGGAATCCCAGGGTTCATCGTCGAGCCATCGCAAGAGGGGCTTCTCGGCGGTCAGTTTCCAATTAGTGCGGAGATAGAGATTGCAGGCATCCCACGACACGAACTTCTGCCTCCAAAACGGCGACTGCCAAATGGCATGAGTAGAATCAACGCCGAAAAATTGTTCACCAAGTGTGAGCGCCAAGAGCATCGAAAGATTATCGGACTGCCATGCCCCCGGGCGCATCAAGGGATGATCGACAATCGATCCCTTCACACGGCTGTCGCCGGCGGCTTCAGCTACTGCCCAACGCGAAATTTGATAGAGCAGATTAAACAGTTGCCGGTTTCCACTCGG
>JBBTMW010000116.1:0-5306 GCA_038067995.1 Candidatus Zixiibacteriota bacterium | reverse complement strand
CAGCAAATTATAAACGACGGAAAGTGGCTTTGGTGCTTTTCTCAGCCGTATGCGGAGGACGCCAATGAACTCATACTTGAGAGCACCCAATCCTACACATTCGGCCTGATTCAGCTCAACTCACCCGCGACGGACAGCCTGGCGATGGAAATATCCGAGAAGATGATGCGCGCATTTCCCAATAGCGCCTACGGTGCTGCTAACTTGGGGACTCTTTATAACCTGAAAGGCGATTACGACAGTGCTCTAATGTATTTTCAACAGGCGTATGTGATTGACCCGAAGGATGGAATTGTCATCGTGAATCTGGGGGACCTGTATGTTGTGCGTGGCGAAATTGCAAAGGCAATAGAACAGTTTCAATTGGCTTTGGAGATTGGTGCACCTGATCAGCAGGAATATGCTAAGAAGCGCCTTGCTGAAATCCGAAAGTGAGACCAGTTATTGCCGTCGGTGCCTGACGCCCCGTCTACCCTCACTACACACGAAAATCAATTGGCTCAACGCCCTCTATTGCGCCGATCTGTTATGGCACTGCTCGCATCCTTCGCCATTGATTCCCGTTTGCGGATTCCACAGCAGGCCAAAGGCATTGTCGCCGCCGTGCGCTTTATGGCACGAAAGGCAAAGAACGCCGTTGGCCGAGGCGTCCACCACATGCGACGACACAAAATCAGTTGCGCCGTCGTTCACAAATCGCAGTCGAGGGGTAAACACAAACCCTGCGCCAGTTCCGTCTTCCCAGTGCGGAACATCGACTGACCCCTTTGCCACACCCTGAGCGATATTGTTGGGGTCACCTCGCTCCGAATCATAACTTGGATGTAGGCTGTGGATGCCGTCGTTGTTCGGATCGTTATAGCTTTGGCCGGTAAAGACATGATGGCAGTCGATGCACATATTGGTGACTTCACGCAAATTCTCGGTGTTGTCGGTTCCATAGCCGACATTGGCCCGTTCATATTTCGCCATGCCGGTTGCTCCCGGATTTTGAAGGAGGCCAAACTGCGGCTCCCCTCCGGGGTAGGATGCCCACTGAAGATTTCGCGGGCGGCCATTGCCGTGTGGGTTGTGGCAGTCGATACATGTCACCGATGCAGTCGTGAAGGTTCCTCCGAAGTGGCATCGCATGCAAAGCTCCCAGTCATCGGTCTTGAGGCCATAGTCGAGTTTGTGCCCCTTGGGATTGTTGACGCCGGGGGATCCAAAATGGCCGGCGGATCGCTCGGCCAATCCATTGGCGTCTTCATTAACGACATCGGGAATACCAGTGACGTTGTCATGACAGGTGAGACACAAAGCAACGGGGTCTGCCGCTTTGAGGAGACTGGTGTTTGGAGTAAACGATTGTGGGAAGGGTCCAAAGGGATCGCCTGCGCTTTGTCCCTCGTTGGGATGTTGCTGACTGGCGTGCATCACATGGCATTGTGAGCAGGTAAGAGTGGCGCCGTAGTGATAGGTGACGACCGCGTCGGTGGCCAGTTTGTCACGGCTGTTTGCAGGGCGCAATGAACTGGGATGCAAAACTCCAACGCCAGCTTTGAAATCAATCTGGTCGGCGCGGGTGGATGCTGTCAGGAGGCCGAATAGAACGGCAATGGCGAAGACACGGATGTATCGTTGCATGGGTGAAACCTTTGGATGTAGTTGTTGCGTCTATGTGGACGGATGTGTAGGATGTTCGAAGTCATGTTGTTGCTGTCCTGCGAAGTAATTAATTCTAAACCACGCGAGTATTGGGCCGGAAACTATGCGTGTGTTGGTCGCATTTCAGATTCACAGCTTGTGAAAAAGATAACTATATATCGGATTTTGTCAAGACGAAATCACATACGTTTTGTCACTAAACATGACATTAATAGTATGGTTTATATCGAGTTATGTGATTGAAGCTGAATAGGATTGGGAGGGGGAGAATTCCTGATGGTGGCATTAATTTCCATACTCTTTGTCTTGTTTCCGTGGGCGGCAGACGTCTCGCCTGCCGCTGTTACACAGAACTTTCAATCTAACCCAGGTAGCACACCGCTATGCGGTGTGGCAAAGAACCCACCGCGAAGCGGTGGGGTACCCCCATACTGGAGGCGACCATTTCCGTTAAGCGACGCATTACTCACTTGGCCTGCAAATATGATTGTCAGACTCGACAGCATTGCATAACGTGCGCCCTATGGCACTATTGAAAACAAAATCCGAAACACGCTCACTATCTGATCTGCGCTCGGTCGGTCAGGCTACAGTTGAGGATTTACGAAGACTCGGCATCACCAGTGTTGGGCAATTGAAGGGGCGTAGCGCGAAAAAGCTGTACGACAAAATCTGTCGGATCACCGGCATGAAGCACGATATCTGTGTTCTGGATGTCTTTCAATGCGCCATCGCCCAGGCCGAAAACCCAGACCTCCCCGCTGTGCAAAGAGACTGGTTTTATTGGAGCAAGGTGCGGAAGAGGGCCTGATAGGTGGTCGCAAGTTGCGACCACTTGTGGGCGGCAGACGTCCCGTCTGCCCCTTTCACAAAAACTTGATATTCCAAAATGGAAGATCGAGTCGCAATTGTGATTGACGGCCGACCGGGTGGGGTGGATATCTTGGGAGAAGAGAAGGGCGATAGGTGGTCGCAAATTGTGACCTCAAAGGAATGAGGATAATTAATGACAACTGGTAAGTCAGTCATACCTGCGGAGAGGATAGAAAACCACATCATCTTGCTTCGCGGTCATAAGATTATGCTGAGTACTCATCTGGCAATTTTGTATGGTGTTCAATCGAAGGCGCTTGTGCAAGCGGTGAAACGAAACAGTGATCGTTTCCCGGATGACTTCATGTTCCAGCTCTCCTGGGACGAGGTGGAGTATCTGGGATCACAATCTGTAATCTTGGTGCAGTCAGGCGGCAATTCTTCAAGGTCACAAATTGTGACCTTGAAGAGGGGCCTTAACATCAAGTATCTTCCTTACGCCTTTACCGAGCAAGGGGTGGCCATGCTCTCCAGCGTGCTAAAGAGCAAACGCGCTGTTCAGGTGAATATCGAGATAATGCGGGCATTCGTAAAATTGCGTCAGCTGTTGTCTACTCATGCCGATCTGGCTCGAAAGCTTGCCAATCTTGAAAAAAAGTACGATGCCCAGTTCAAAGCCGTTTTCGATGCCATCCGCCAGCTCATGACGCCGCCGGAACCGAAGCGCCGACCGATTGGATTCCAACGAGGCAACGGGAAGAAAAAGTGATTTTCTCCCAAATGCATCGACCGGACATGCAATTGAGATTGACACCGGAGCGGGTCACCGGTGGTTATCTTGGGGGGTGGATTTGAATCACTAATTGACAGGAACCCACCTGAAAGGCCTATCGCGAGCGCGGTTGAGGGGTGGCCCACCCAGTCCGGCGAGCTTACTGTCGCTTGAGCGAAATGCGTTTGAGAAGCGTTCCCTCAGGAGTTGTGACTTGCTGGTTTAGTATCAGACTATCCCCTTTGCGAATGACACCGAACTGCCCTTCGGGATTATCATCACCATTGCATGTGGAAAATAGAGGCCCGCCCATCGGTCCGCTGGTAATCTGATCCAAGGCGACGTTGTCACCGAGGTTGTATTTACCCGATACCTTGCAAATCTTGAACGTTGTCTTGTTGGGATCGAGTGTATCGATATTCATGCGATAGCTGATATCGTCAAATTCAAAATTAATTAGCTGATAACGTTCGATTTCATTGTCTCCGGGATTGAGAATGACATAATAGCGACCTTTATAAGCTCCCGTGATGGGTGGCGGTTCTGGCAGGCCTGTAGTAAAATACCATGTCTCCGAGCTTGTTGAAGCGCCCTTGGGGTCCTTGGCAACAATTCTCCAATAATACATCTTGCCGAGTACAAGAGTACCCGGCAAAAAGCTGTCAGCCGACTGGTATGACGATACTAATTGAGGTATAGTAGTTGTGTCAAAATAGACATCGTACAAAAGCGCATCCCCATCGGGATCAGAACTATTCCAACAAAGGGTTGGTGTGACTGACACACGAGTAGCTCCTAAGTTTGGTCCACACGATTGTGGAGTATTCGGAGCCCTGTTAGATGGTTGTGTTTGTTTCTCGTCATTGCATGCGAAGAGCAGGAGACAACACCAGAAAAGAGATATCGCAAGAACGGTCTTTTCTTGCCTACAAACCTGAGAGGCTTCAAAACTATTGTCGGGCACCGTTTGATTAAGCTGCTTCCCTCGGCGACTAAAGATCAGCATGCGCCACTCGCAATTTCTTTAGGTTTACAGATACAAAACTGACACCTTAAACAGGCAAGTCAAAGCTAGGTGTCACCATGCTGATTGGCAAGGACAATTGGGCGCTAATTTCTTTGAACGGGCTACATAAAAGACGGGAGCCTTCCTGACCGATTCCTAATTGGTGTTAAAATACCACTTTTCAAATCCATGAACTCAAATTCGCACTTCGGCGCTTTAGATCAAATCTAGCCCCCGTTTGTTTTAACTCGATTCTCGACACTCTCTGGCTTCCCCCCCACCCTCCCAAACAAACCCCTTGTCAATTCCTTAAACATTCCGTACTATAACCCTCCAGAATGCAAGATGTTAGACAGCCCCGCTCAGAGCGGGGTTTCGTTTTTGACCCAGTAACACAAAGAGGGCACATTCGTGCAGGCCGCACTGGGCGGCGACAGCATTCTTTTCTTGCGGGCCATGTTGTTAATTCCCGCCGTGTTAAAGTTGCACGTGCCCTCAAACAGGAATAAAGGATCATGTCTCTAAAGACACCTTTGTGGAGCCTTATTGGCTCTCTCGCCGCCGTTATTTTGGGTGCCGTTGGCGGCATTTTTGCACCCGATCTCTTCTCGTCGACGGCCATTATCGGCCAGCTCTTTCTCAATGCTCTCACCTTTGTGCTGATACCGCTGATTATCGCGGTATCGATTCAGTCGGTCTTCGCCTTCGGCGATGTCTCCAAGAGCACCCGCACAGTCGGGCTCACCGTTCTCTACTTTCTTGGTACCGCCGTCGCGGCGGTCATCATCGCTGTCGGCGTCTGCCTTGTCACGTCGCCGGGAGCCGGAATTATTACCGAGGGTGTCACCCCCCCCGACATGCTTCGCTACGCGAAGGAAATCAGCCCCACCCTTCTTCTCAGCCAGCTGGTGCCGGCCAATCTGATTGTCTCCATAGCGCAGGGACAATATTTTGGGCTTATCATCCTCGCGATGCTGATTGGCGGCGTCCTTATGAGCGCTGGTCCACGTGGGATGAATGTCGGCGACTTTTTCCGGGGTTTGTCAGGAGCGCTTTCTCGCCTGGCGG
>JBBTMW010000115.1:0-9661 GCA_038067995.1 Candidatus Zixiibacteriota bacterium | reverse complement strand
CCGCGCGAACATCACCTGGTCGTGCTTGTTGGGGTAGGTGATAAGCTCGTTGTGGTTGAGCTTGAGGATGAACGGAATCTTATGGGCATATTTACGCGAGACTGCGCCGAGGACGCCGTAGGTCGAGGCGACAGCGTTGCATCCCCCTTCAAGGGCCAATTCAACGATTTTAGCCGGATCAAAGTAGTCGGGGTTTGGTGCAAACGAAGCTCCCCCTGAGTGCTCTATCCCCTGATCGACCGGCAGAATCGAAAGATAGCCGGTTCCGGAAAGGCGTCCGGCGATGAACATCGAGTTGAGCGAGCGAAGGACATTGGGGGTACGGTCGGTTGAGGTGTAGACGGTGTCGACAAATGACGGCCCCGGCAGATGAAGACGGCTTTTGTCGAGCGTTTTGCACTGGTGGGAAAGAAGCCCCTTGTGGGAGCCGAGCAGTTGTTCGATGCGGCTAAGCATATGTCAGATTCTCCTGATTTTGGTCGTTTGTGATTATAGTCACAGCCCTCTGAAGTAATGTCAAACAACGGCATTGCGCAACTGGGGGGAGCTTGTTGGAATGACGTTGCTTTGGGTGGTCGCCTATTAGCCCCTTATCTCCCCCCGCGCTTTAATTGAAGCACAATCGCCGACTCGATTGTCTCTTTGTCCCCGGCACGCTCGATAGCCATCGGTTTGACTGACCGCGCCTGATATGCTTTCAGCGTCCCGTCATTCGACTCGTTATTCAACACGAAAATCGTGGATGGGCAGAGAGGCGTCGGAAAAGATTCGGCAGTGCGCGGTGGAATAGAATAGCTCGATCGCATCTCCCACCACCACCAGATTGTGCCGTTGTAGCCGGGAAACCAGCAGTTATCATTCTTCAATCGATATCGCTCAATCAACTCCGACGTTTCCAGAGCCGGATCAACCGCATAGACATGGTTTATTCGCGACTCCTCCGAGGCCGCAATCAGTGCGGCAGTGCCGCCAATGCCGAATCCGACAACGACCAATGGCTCGGCGATATCCCCTTTGACATAGAGATTGCTCAGTATTTCTTCAGCGTCGACAGCCTCCAGCTGACCGTCACTGCGATATTTCCCTCCCGAAAACCGTGTCGCACGCATATCACAGACAACGATATGATAGCCGCGTTCAGAGAGGAGTCGGCTGAAAACCACAAACGAATCGGCGTTCTGCTCTTCGCCATGCAAAATCAGCACTGTCCCCTTGGTAGAATCAGGCGACCACTGCCGCACAAAATAGCATGCCAGTTCGGTAGTGCCATCGGTCTGCACACGCAATGTCTCCGGCTGTAAGCCGTATTGTGTCCATCGGGTCAGATCGATAGCCCGCAAGGAATCGGGGTTGAATGTGTCGATATCGCTTCGCCCGAATGTCGCCTTGACGACATTCAGCGGATAGACGGCATAGACCGACACCAGCACAGCCGCGACAACGAGAAATGCAACTATGTAAATAATTTCTTTGGTTTCGGGTGAGAGTCTCCGCATGGTATCCTCCGTTTAATGCCGCCTGTGAGGTAGTAACAAAACGGCGTGTCGTCAATGCTAAAAATTGGCCGCGCATTTTTTGATGTTGACCCAATCCCTTGCTTGGCGGATGTTTAGCACAACCTATGAAAACAAAGAAAAAGACCAAACCACCGCGTTACGACGCCATCCGCGCCGGTTCATTCTGGAGCCAGCGCCTTCAATCAACCGACCCCCTCTCAGCGGTGTTGACCTACAACGCCCCCGCGGAGTTAAACCGCGCCTACGACGAATGGGAGCGGAAATCCCTTCTCGACCATTTGCCTGCCAAGATGAAAGGGAAACGGGTTCTCGATCTCGGGAGCGGCATCGGCCGACTTTCCATTCCACTTGCTAAATTAGGAGCTGAAGTGATAGCGGTCGACCCCTCCGATGGCATGCGCCGTCACCTTGCCAAAGAGGCGAAGAAAGCGGGTGTCGACGACAGAGTCACCACAGTCAGCGCCTCGGCCGACCAGATTCCCTTTGGGGATAAACTTTTCGACGTCGCCATCTGTTTTGGAGTTCTCGAACATCTGCCGGAGCACGCCCGTAAAACCTGTTTGCAGGAATTGATTCGCGTTGTTAGCCGAAAAGGGAAGATCTTTGCCGTCGTGAACAATTTCGATAATGCCCTTCTCCGGGAGACCTACGGCCTGAAGGCCCAGCGCAAAGATGGCTACTTCGTTTCTCTCGTCGGACTCGAATGGATTCAAAGGCAATGCCGGCGATTTGACGCCGTCGCGACGGTGCGAACCGCCAACCCCTTCTATGCCATGGCGCATTATTATCTGCAACCGAATTTGAAAAAGTCGGGAATTACAAAGCGGGAGTTTGCCGAGCTGTGTCGTCAATTGCCACAACTCGACGCCGCTCATGGCCTGTCAGAGCCACTCTGCCGCAGGATGGCATCGCACTATCTGGTGGAAATAGTCAGGAAATAACCGGCTGGGCAACTGCCGGTGTGGTGGGCTGGGTGGTATCGCCCGATTTTTCCACTCGCTCAAGAGCCAGACAGGCGGTCTGAACAAGTGTCTCAATCCATCTCACGGTGGCGTTGTCGACTGGGTTCGGTCCCCCCTCACAAATAATCGCCACGCCAAACGTACGTTTCACGCCCTCAAGAGGAACCAAGACCAGCGTTGACATCGTCTTCAGTGGCGAGCGAAGGGAATCATCATTGACATAGGCGGTTTGGTTGTGGCGGGCAACAGTGCGTCCCTCCTGCAGAAGGGCCTGAGCGCCGGGATCAATCAACGAGCAAAGTTCGCCAACCGCTTCGGGTGTCTCGAAGCCGCATGATGTTACCGGCGTGTATCGATCAAGCGTTTCGTCATAGGTGATGACCGCCACCGGCGAATGATGCAGGCCTGCATAGATGGATTCGCTCACAATCGCAACCAGAGAGTCGATTGACTCCGCCGACGAAAGACCTTCAATCGCAGATTCAAGAGCGAGAAGACGCGATTCGGTCCTCTCAAGCAATTTGAGCAACTGCGACGGATCATGCAATCGCCGTGACTGCTTTTTGAATTCCTCCGAGATATCAATCCCAAAATCACCGGCGATCTCATGGATCTCAGTGGGAGCGCTGGTGAGAACGTCGCGAATCATATCCGGCGTCACGGCTACGTAGGTGCGCCCGGCGCGAAGAACCGTCTCAAGGCGCACTTCATTCGCGTCCCCCAACAGTATCGGGTAGAGAAGATCGGCGATGTGTACCAGCGCAGTAAGGGTTGTGTCAGTCTTCTCCCGTGGAAGCGTCTCTATATCATGGTGATGCCCGACCACCCGCGAAAGCCCCTCGGGAAGCCGCCATTTGAGAGTCAGATATTCACCGGCATCCTGATGGTCTATGCCCAGCAGTATCATTTCGGTCTGGTGAATCTTATTCGAGTCTCGTTCCAGTTCGCTGATCTTTTCGTATTGCAGAGGAAATGTCCCCGCCAGAATCACCTGGCCGATATCGTGCATGAATCCCGCCATGAAAGCCTCTTCGGCCAAACGGCTACGGTTTAAGCGCATGGCAAGGGTGCGGGCCATGACGCCGGTTGCCAGCGACCTCGTCCAGAATCCAACTATGTCAAAAGAACTTTTCCGGCTGAACTGATTCATAGCCTCAAAGAGCGTCGCCGACGCCGCCAGATTGGTAACCGCCCGCGTCCCCAACAGAATGATCGCCTGCGTGACAGTTGTTACTTTACCTGACGATTCCCGATAAAAGGCCGAGTTGGCCATTCTGAGAATGCGGCTGGTAAGCTGATGGTCGGCCATTATGACCGCCGCAAGGTCGGCAGGGCTGGCCTTGGGATTCTCTGAGACTTCCCGCACATGCTCCAAAACCTGGGGGATAGAGGGGAAATTCTGGAATTTGTCCAGACGTTCCTGCAGGGAAAGTTTGGTAGAGCGAGTCGGTTTCATAGAGCTGGTTGAATAACCTTTCAATTCAAGAATAGTCCATGAACATGTCACTCACGCGAAGGCGGGACATGACAGAAATGAGGATTTTCCGTCTTCTCTCTATATAATCGGCTCATTATGGGCTAATACTGAGTTCTATCTTGTTGTCACCTATGAAACATAGCCCCGATTCAACTTCACTAAAGGCATATATGCAAAGGGATGCAGAAGTCGAAATCCGGGATTGTGAAAGAAAGTGATTTATCGTCAGGCGCTCAACAGCTGATCTTCTTGCCAGTCAACCGGTTCGCCTCGGCAGTTGTATCTATAGCTTTGCACGATGTCACAATTCGGTGGGTGCGAGGATGGCACAAGGATTGCAAGTCCCTGCTTACGAAGAAGTCTGTTTGAATTCTTCTATTAGATAGAAGGATCAGACAGAGCGACAAGAGCGAAGTTTGGCGCAGTTTGGAGGCGATGGTCGAACCCTTCAAACCACAAGACACTATTGTCGCTGAAAGAAAACTTGAAAAATCGGAAATACATATTGACAGAATTGTCCCATGGCAGTATACTTGATGTCGGATGATAGTTGGGTTTTCCATATTCCGATTGTCTGCTTCGGTGAAGCACTGAAGTCAGTCCGCGCATACATCGCTTTTCGTGAAGTACTGCTCGCTTATCGGCGGTCGAGGGATCTGCCGACGGCAATTACAACAGGTTACTATAGAACGCTACTGTTAACTAACTGAAGATCTGAGAACGTGTCTCGATGACTTCGTGTGTGTCGGAGCGTCTCATCAACGGCAAGTAAGCAGGAGCGTATATTGAAATCTGGCTAAGGGACAAAGTAAGCAACATTTGACTCTTAATGCTGAGGAGGAAGGTATGACCTTCGACTCTACGTCTCTTGCCCGTCTGAAAGTAGTCGCGGTTCTTGCGCTCATTCTGAGTGTCGGGGCATTTATTGCCCCGCCCGCACAAGCACAATTCAATCTTCTTCTCGACGTGGGTGACACCACCGCTCCGGTAGGACTTCACAACACCAAAGTTCCCATCTTCCTGACAAGCTTTTCCGACACGGTAGTTGGAATGAATATCTGGATCATGTGTGATCGACCGGATATTCTCACCTTTCAGGGTGATCCCGGTATTCGCATCGACACCACCTGGTGGAAATGTCTCACCTATCAAGGGCTAAACTGTGTCGACTCCGCCCAGACTATCCCTTCGGCTGACTGGGACTTCAAACACGTCGATACGATTGACATTCTCATCGGTAACTTTGATACCGTGGGAACACTCCTCTCGGGCTGGGAGCTTGTCAGCGCCGTGTCGCTCACTGGCACCGGCACCGACATCAACCTCGTGGCCCTGGCCGACAATACTCCCGTCGGCGGCCCATCGCGCCCGGGACTTATTCCGCCCTTCTCCTCATCTGTTCCGCTCATAAAACTTAACGCTGACGTCCTATCGATTCCTGATACGATGCAGGATCGAACCGTGAATATGCTGGTGCAATATCAGATTCTCGACCATATCAGTTTTTCCAAGCCAAACGGCTCGTCAATAGGGATCGCCTATCAGCACTTTCTCGATTCCAACTTGTTCGTCTGTACTTCATGGGCCGGAGAAACGTGCCTTATCTGGGAGCGGACTTCCCTGCCTCCCTACGATTCTCTTGAGGTTGTTCCCGATTCTCTCCCCTATCTTGACACCACTAAGGTCATCATCACCCACGGATCTCTCTCCATCGACGAAGTCCCCCCCTACCTCTGTGGCAACGTGAACGGCAATTTTCCCCAATCCGTAAACGTAGTGGACCTGACCTACATGGTAAACTACCTGTTCAAGGGTGGTCCGGCGCCAGTACCGGTGACGAATTCCGGTGACGTCAATTGTAGCCCGAACGATGCCGTCAACGTAGTCGATTTGACCTACTTGGTGAACTATCTATTCAAAGGCGGCCCGGTGCCGTGCGCGGCCTGTTAGCGAGTCATGAGAAGCATGTTGAGGAGTTTTAGAGATGTCGGGTTTTTCTCCCCGCCAGGGGCGGGGTTCGGAACCCAACCTACGGCAGAAAAGACGAAGAGACGCCCGTAAATGGAATCTTGTAGGTCGGGTTCCGAGTGAGCCGAAGACGAATGAGAAACCCGACAAAAGATCGAATAGAAAATTGACGATTGAAAAACGGAAAATAAACAGAAGAAAATACACATTTCGGCTGTTCGTTCCCCAAAAGGGGCGGACAGCCGCAACCGGCTAACAATTAACGATGGAAAGGAGGAAGTGCGTAAGAGGTATTTTCAACGCACGCTCAAATGGAAAGACGTTCGATATCACATTCATGGTATTGCGGGATGATTATCGATAAGGTGGCTCTCATCGGTGGTCCTAACAACAAATATCCTGAGGGGAAACATGAGTGGATGTTAAACGACACCTGTGATTATTACTTAAACGAATTCATTAGGAGTAAGAAATGAAACGCATTTCATTTATCCTAGCGTGTCTGATGATTCTTTCATTTGGGCTCGTCAATGGTCAGCAAGTCACTATCTCGTCTGTGACGGGATTGGTTGGCACTGACACGATTGGTGTTGGACCCGTAACGTTCAACATGAGCTTCCAGATTGGTCCGACCAATACTTCTGGATTGTCAAACGGTTTCAAGGTCTATTCCACTGACGGCGCCACATGGGTGGCAACCACCGTGATGACTCCCGCCAATGCACTGACCTTGTTCCCGGAGATGAACGGCGGCATGTTTACTAGCGTCTTCAGTGGCGACGGCGCCCTCGAAGATACCGCCGCTATTGGCGGTTTCGCTATTTCCGGTACCGGCGTTCCTGCTGGTGCCATCCGTAACGCCGCTTTGATTTCCATCACTCCGACCCTCGCTTCAGATGGCAAAACCATCTGCATCGACTCCGCCTGGTATCCTCCGGGTGGCGACTGGGTTTGGGCTGATGCCGGCGGTTCCGTAACTTGTGGCTGGTATGCCGCTCCGAAGTGCTATACCGTCTACAATGTGCCGGATCAATGCCCGGTGGCGGTCAATCCGCTCAATCTGTCGTTCAATCATTGTGCACTGGCTACCCATACTTTCACAGCCACTGATGCCGAAGCTGGCCCAATCACATTTGAATATGTGAGCGGTCCTGGTTCGATCACGGCTGGTGGAGTTTGGTCCTACAACCCGACAATCGCTGATGTTGGCACTAACCCTGCTTTCGTTTTCAGCGTTACTGACGCGGCTCACGGCGCGGGTGGTTGCCCAACCACATACTCAGTCAACCTTTCCTTCACCAACGTTGCCCCAGCCATGACGGCCGGATGCGGCGATGCGAAGCAGGTTGGTAAAGGCAACTCGACCACGCTTGATTTCGATGCTAGCTCGGGCGACTGCGACCCGATCAGCTACTCGATCCTGAGCGTTGTTCCGGCTCCAGTCGGATCCTATTCGATCAACTCGACAACAGGCGTCGTCACATTCAACTCTGCCGAAGCCGATTGTCCTACCACATTCGTTTTCACCGTTCAGGCATCTGACGGCGTAGCGAATGCCAGCTGTAGCGCTACTATCGAAGTGCTCTGCACTGAGCCGTTCTCGGTCTTGATCGAGAAGACTCACATGACCTATCAGGGTATGCACGAGCTCGTCGATGTCAGCCTCGTTGGTGGATCGGAAGCCATGGGTGGATTTGATTTCCTCATCTCCTATGATGCTACCGCTCTCAATCTTTCGTCAGCAATTCCGGGCGCAGATTTCTACGCTCAGTCTCCTGCTGGCTGTGGATGGGAATATTTCACCTATCGCTTCTCTGCTTTCGGCAACTGCGGCAACGCATGCGCCTCGGGCAAAGTGCGTGTGGTCGGTATTGCCGAGACCAACAACGGTCCGAACCATCCGGATTGCTTCCTCTTCCCGAACGATGCAGTCATGTTCTCCCTCGACTTCCTCGTCACCGACAATCGCACTTTTGAGTGCCAGTACGTGCCAGTCCGGTTCGTATGGTTTGATTGCGGCGACAACACGATTTCGTCACAGTCTGGAGATAGCCTCTTCATTTCGCGCAAAGTCTATGACTTTGACAATCTTAATGATATGGCGGACTTCACGGCTAGCGGCGGATATCCGACCTTCCAGGGAGCCCAGGATGCGGATTGCTTTGCTGGCACAGTAGCCAAAGCTCCGATTCGCTTCATTGACTTCCAAAACGGTGGTATTGACATCGCTTGCGCCGACTCAATCGACGCCCGCGGCGACATCAACCTCAACGAAATCTCCAACGAAATCGCTGACGCCGTTCTTTATTCACGCTATTTCATCTTTGGTCTTGGAGTGTTCACTGTGAATCTCCAGGGTCAGATTGCGGCTTCTGACGTCAACGCGGACGGCTTCACGCTTTCCGTTGCTGACCTCGTTTACCTGATTCGTATCGTCGTAGGCGATGCGGCTCCGTATGCGAAACTTGCTCCTGTCGCGGCCAACGTCACCACCGGTAACGGTCTCGTGACAGTTGACGGCACCATGGGCGCCGCTCTTATCGTTGTCGAAGGCAACCAGACCCCGACCCTTCTTGCCAACCACATGGAAATGCAGTCGAACTTTGATGGTTCGAACACCCGCATCCTCGTGTGGAGCCAGACTGGCGAGTCCTTCTCTGGTGAGTTCGTGAAGGTCGACGGAAACGTCACCTACACCGAGTTCGCCTCTGCTCAGGGCGCTCCGGTTGTCGTCAGCACGAAACTCGTGCCGTCGTCATTCAGCCTCAACCAGAACTATCCGAACCCGTTCAACGCCTCCACCAACATCTCCTTCGGCATGCCGAAGGCCGGTGACTATACCATCGCGATTTATAACGTGACTGGTCAAGTGGTGCGTGAGATCGCTGGTGCCGGTAACGCTGGTGAAAACTTCGTGACCGTCGACATGTCCGGCGAAGCTTCTGGCGTCTACTTCTACAAGCTGAACGCCAGCAACTTCAGCAACACAAAGAAGATGATCTATCTGAAGTAATTCAGATTCCCGTCTTTAATTCCCCCGGAGAGGTGAACGCCTTTCCGGGGGTTACTAAGAAACCGGAGAAAGAAGGAAAAGCGAACGGGACCAAAAAGTTAACAAGTAGAGACTGAGATCAAAAATTGGGAATTGGATAGAATCAAGATGGCCGCGGTACAGGTTAGGAATATTTCGAATGAACCTCGCACGACGGTCAATTTTTTTTGTATATTCGGAGACGCAGTCAATGGTACTGCGGGCATGCGCAACGGATTGCCTATATGCGCTGTCCATCGGGGGAAACAGGGATCGTACACATTACGCCGAGACTTGCAAAACGCCAAACCTGCGAAGGGGATGTCGCTGAGCTTTTGCTAAGGCAATAGGCCTTCGGTCTCCGGCGGTTCGGTAACTTTCGACCGTACTTGCCTTTAAATGGATTTTTCGAGAGGCACACAAAAATTGCGCCGGTGGCTTAGGTGTCGCCGGAAATTGAGTTTGGGATGAAGAGAATTCGACCCGGATGGTCTGTTTCTTGCAGAGTAAGGGTCGTGACACTGCGTTTAGGAAAATATATGAAAGTGTGCAAGATTCATACAGCCATAGCGAAGATTGTCGGGTTTCTCCACCCCGCTGACGCGGGGAGTCGGAACGCCGACCTACGGCAAGACCTTCGGGGATGTCATTCCCGCGAAGGCGGGAATCCAGTCCTACTCTTGCTCGCGCTGATGACGTTGATGCT
>JBBTMW010000114.1:0-9642 GCA_038067995.1 Candidatus Zixiibacteriota bacterium | reverse complement strand
GAAGAGATTACCGAGAAGCAGAAGAAGGGCCAGCCGGTTCTGGTTGGTACCATTTCAGTTGACGTCAGCGAAACCCTTTCGCGAATGCTCAAACGCACCGGCACACCCCACAATGTTCTAAATGCCCGCCAGCACCAGCGCGAGGCTGAAATTGTCGCCCATGCTGGCCAGAAAGGGTCGGTAACCATCGCCACCAACATGGCCGGTCGTGGAACCGATATCCGCCTTGGCACGGGCGTCGCCGATGTCGGCGGACTTCATATCATCGGTACCGAACGGCATGAGTCACGGCGCATCGACCGCCAGCTTCGTGGTCGCGCCGGTCGTCAGGGAGACCCGGGTTCATCGTCGTTCTATATGTCCCTCGAAGACGATCTCATGCGCCTTTTCGGCGGTGATCGCCTTGTTTCTATCATGGACAGGCTTGGGGTGCAGGAGGGGGAGGTCATCACCCATCGCATGGTGACCAAGGCTATTGAGCGGGCCCAGAAAAAAGTTGAGGCACAAAACTTCTCGATTCGAAAACATACGTTGGAATACGACGACGTCATGAATGTCCATCGCAAGTGGACCTACGAACGCCGTCTGGCGGCATTGGAACGGGAATCTATCAAAGAGGAAGTCGTCGAGCTAATCGAGTCGGTGCTTGATAGTCTCATCGAGACCCACTGCCCGCCGAAAGAAAATTATGCCGAGGCGTGGAATCTCGCCGGATTCACTGAAGACCTGCGCAAAGTCTACTTGCTCAATCTTGAGTTTGGCGAGAAAGATATTCACGCTCTCACCCGTGAAACGTTGCGGGAGAATGTGCTCAAAGCCGTCCTGCAATTCTACCACGCCAAGGAAACCGCCTATGGCGAGCCGGTCATGCGCCATCTGGAGCGATACGCGGTGCTGTCAACTATCGACCGCTACTGGCGGGAGCATCTGGCCGAGATGGATGAGCTTCGCACCGGAATAGGCCTTCGCGCCTACCACGGCGGCATGGGGCGTCCGATAGATATTTATAAGCGTGAGGCTTTCCGCATGCTGGAAGAGATGACGTCGAGGGTTGATCAGGAAATCGTCGCGCTCGTCTACAAGCTTCAGGTCAATGTCCCCGAACAACAGCGCACCCAACGTAAGGCCGTGCCTTCGATGGTCGCGGTGCATCAGGAAGCAACCGGCATGGGCTACGCAAGCGCCGCCTCGGCGACGGCCGCTCCGGCTCCGGCGGGAATTCGCGGCGCCGAGAAAAATCCGATGGCCGAGGCCTCACAGGCCGGAACCGGCCACACCGTGAGACGCGATCAACCCAAGATCGGGCGCAACGATCCGTGCCCCTGCGGAAGCGGCAAGAAATACAAGAAGTGCCACGGCGCGGCGGAGTGAGGGGAAGGCCAGTGGCCAGTGTCAAAAATCTCGGATATATCCTGACTTCGATTGATGGCCATGCTGTAAAACTGGACATAAAAGCAATTGAAGCAGATGATAGAGCAAAGTCCCAAGAGAATGTTTTTGCGATCTACCAATTCGATATTTCGCCAAATCCGGTTGATAAAAGGGCACGATTCCATCTTGATGTAGAAGACGATTTTAGATTTAGTCAAAACCTTGAGTTTGACCATCGACTTCATCGCATGGCAGTGCTTTCCGCAATTGGATTGTGGCAAGCAGACCAATCTCAAGCTCGATTTCTTTTGAACAGTGAATTGTTCCAATCAATTAGTTCGAAGACTATTAGCCAACGAGAGGCACTGATTAAGGCGCTAGAGTTGATCTACACTTGGCGTCAGCATGATTACGGTATCGGGCTTACCAAGACCGATTTGGAACTAAATTTCAATCTATCCGGTCATGATAGAAACGCCGTGTACGACGTAATGAGTGTGAGTAAGTATATTGTTCTTAATGGCGAGGTGCGGCCTATTGAATTTAACGGTCCAACAAATAACGAAGATGTCTTTAAGTTGAATGTAGAAAAGTAAGAGGAAATCCAAGCCAAGTTAAGAAAATCTGCGTCTCTTGAGAATGATCGCGTGTCTGCTTTTATCAGCTATTCTAGCCTCGACAAGGTCTATGCTGGAGAACTGCAGAGAGCGCTTGAACCCCATGGAATAGATTGTTTCTTAGCTCACGAGGACATTGAAGTATCCGATGATTGGGCTTTAATAATACGTCAGCGTTGGAATGCAAGTGTTGTCTTTTTCACATTGCTAAGTGACAATTTTACTGGTTCCTGTTACTGCCTTCAAGAATCAGGTGCTTGGTTGGATGAAAAGAAAATCATCATGCCATTGGTAATTAGTGACCTCACCCTCGGTGACAAGGAATTGAGGAAAGTAGTAGGTTTCCTGACGGCGGTTCATTTCGTGAAAGTTCAGAATCTTTCAATGGACGAAACCGTCGAACTGATCCTGAAAAAGCTCGAATCGAAGGGTCTGATTCGGCGCCATACTAAAACAGCATAACCCGACTGGGTGGCCCACCTTTCAGGTGGGTGCTCGTCATTGTTGGATGAAGCCTGGGGCAGACGAGACGTCTCCCGCCCACGAATGAATACTACTCCACCGTAACTGACTTCGCCAGGTTTCTCGGCATATCGACAGAACATCCGCGCATCACGGCGATATGATATGCCAGCAATTGAAGCGGAATAATCGACAGCAACGGCGTCAGCATATGCAAGGTATGCGGGATATAGATGACATGATTCACTTTCTCTGCGATCTCGGTGTCTCCCTCGGTGGCGATGGCGATGACTCGTCCATTGCGGGCGCGCACCTCGGAGATATTTGACATCACCTTGTCGTAGACCGGGTCCTTCAAAGCGATAACCACCACCGGCATGTTTTCATCGATAAGGGCAATCGGGCCGTGCTTCATTTCAGCGGCCGGATAGCCTTCGGCGTGGATATAAGAAATTTCTTTAAGTTTCAATGCCCCTTCAAGAGCCACCGGGAAGTTGATGCCGCGGCCAAGATAGAGGAAATTGTTGGCGCGGAAATATGCCTCGGCGATTTGTTTTATCTGACTTTCGAGTGTCAGAATCTTTTCCACCTGCTCGGGGATGCGATCGATGGCGTGCAGAATCTCCTGTCCCTGCTGAACCGACATATTGCGCATCCGTCCCAAAAGGGTCGCAATGAGTGACAGCATGATAACCTGCGAAGTAAATGCTTTGGTCGACGCGACGCCGATTTCCGGGCCGGCGTGGATATAGACGCCGCCGTCGGATTCGCGAGCCATCGTGCTTCCCACGACATTGACAAGCCCCAGCACCGAAATGCCATGCTTCTTCGCTTCACGCATGGCCGCCAGCGTGTCGGCAGTTTCACCGGACTGGCTGATGGCAAAAAGAATAGTATCGGGATCGAAGACCGGATTTCTATAGCGGAACTCGGAGGCATATTCGACTTCAGTCGGGACGCGCGCCAGTTCTTCTAACATATATTCGCCGATAAGACCGGAGTGCCACGAGGTACCGCAAGCGGTAATCAGCACCCGACGGATGCGGCGAAGCTCATCGGCTTTGAGGTTCAAACCGCCGAGGCGGGGGATACCTTCTTCGAGGTTGAATCGTCCGCGAATAGCATTACGAAGAGTGGTTGGCTGTTCGTGAATCTCCTTGAGCATGAAATGCTCGTAGCCTTCCTTTTCGATCTGGTCGAGAGTCCAGCTCACTTCTTCGATCTTCGGAGTGATCTTCACATTGTGGATGGTAGTGATCTGATAGTCATCAGCGGTAATAGTAGCGATCTCGCCATCGGTGAGATAGACCACGCGGTTGGTGTGCTCGAGCATCGCCGAGACATCCGAGGCGACGAAGTTCTCGCCATTACCGTGACCAAGAACGAGCGGTACGCCCATGCGTGATGCTATAACTTCCCCGGGATGGAGTGAAGAGATAACGGCAACGGCATAGGTTCCTTCGACCTGAGTCAGAGCGGTGCGCACGGCCTCGGTGAGGTTGCCTTCATAGTAGAAGCGAATCAGGTGGACAAGGATTTCGGTGTCGGTCTGGGTAATGATGCGATACCCTTTGCGCACCAGGAACTGCTTGAGGGTGCGATAATTTTCGATAATGCCGTTATGGACAAGGGCGATTTCGCCGGTTTCATCCAAATGCGGATGGGCGTTGAGATTGGTCGGTTCGCCGTGGGTGGCCCATCGGGTGTGGGCGATGCCGTTGACGGAATCATATTGCTTGTCGCCGAGAAGCTCCTCAAGATTAGCGATTTTCCCTGCCGATTTTGCGACCATGAGGGCATTCTGGTCGAGAAGGGCGATGCCCGCTGAATCATAACCACGGTATTCAAGCCGCTTGAGTCCCTTTATCAGAATGGGAAGGGCCTTGCGGGGGCCGACATATCCAACGATTCCACACATATCGTATTCCTCTGTTGTAATTCTCTAGGCCGTGAAGCGAGACATGACTGTCGCGGTCAGTTCGCCAGTCAGGGCCTTATTATTTGTTTCTACGATAACACGGAAAATCGGTTCCGTGTTCGAAGTTCTTATTTGAACCCACCCCGCCGAGAAATCGAAGCGGAGACCGTCACGGCGGTCAACGGTATAGTCGCCAATCAGTTCGCGGGCTGTTAATTCAAAGGTGGCGAGTCGCAATGAGAAATCGCCCACAAGGGCTCCCTTCGCCTTCTCAGTATAATATGTCGGCAAACTCCCGGCAAGGCGTGACATAGTGAGCTTTTCCTCGGCCAGACAACTGAGCACCAGCGCCGCCGCAATCAAAGAGTCACGTCCGGCATGAAAAGACGGATAGATTACGCCGCCATTCCCCTCGCCGCCGATAACTGCTTTTTTCTCCCGCATCATCTGCACGACATTCGACTCGCCCACTTTGGAATAATAGACCTTGGAGCCGCATGATTCAGCGGTGTCGGCGGTGACTTTTGACGTCGAGAGATTGATGACTGTCGGGCCTTTCTGACTTTTCAACACCTGTTTCACGGCGATGGCGAGAGTCAGCTCTTCGCCAATGGGGCGTCCCAATTCGTCAACGATGGCAAGGCGGTCGGCATCGGGATCGGTCACAAGACCGCAGTGGGCCTTTTTCTGTTTCACTACTTTTCCGACCTGTGCCAGATTTTTCGGAATAGGTTCCGGCTCACGGACAAAGTTGCCGTCTCCTTCGCAATTGAGCCTTATGACTCGTACCCCAAGCTCTTCAAGTAGGAGGGGCAAAGCTGTCGAACCGGCGCCATTTATGCAGTCTACCACAACGCGAAATTTTGCCCGTTTGATTGCTGATCGATTGACCGTTTTGACTGCGAGAGTCTTGCGGATATGGGTGCGAATCCATCCATCCTGGGTGGTCACTTTGCCGAGTTTGTCGTACGGTTTGAAATCATATTTGCCGGATTCATAGATAGCGCTGAACTCTTGATACTGCTCGGGGGTGATAAACTCGCCGCGGGCATTGAAAAACTTCATGGCATTCCACTGCGCAGGATTATGCGAGGCGGTGATGCAGATTCCCCCGGCCGCTTTCAGATCATGAACGGCAATCTCGACGGTGGGAGTGGGTACAATCCCGACATCGATAACGTCAATCCCGACCGAGGTCAGCCCGGCAATGGCGGCGCGGATATAAATATCCCCCGAAGGGCGGCTATCACGTCCGATTACCACTTTCCCTTTTTTGAGCCAGGTCCCGAAAGCGGCGGCGTAATTTGTTACTATCTGGGGCGTTATGCCGGTTCCGACGATACCCCGAATTCCTGATGTTGATGCTATGAGTGTCATGTGTGATTCAATTCAGTTTCTTGTGTGTTTTCTATGTCCATTTATGGCAATGTATCACTTCCAGCCTTCATCGATCAAACTTAATATGCTGTCAATGCACACTGCAAATGAAAACAAAAATTCAGTCCTTCCTCCAATAGAGTCAAAACTCATCTCGGCATAGCCGCGTACCAATCCGACAACTTTTGCGTTTGTCGCTGTGCCAGGATTCGGTTTGCTCCCGAAAACCGGGCCACCACTCATCCCGCCCACGACCTTGCTTGAAATTTTGAATTCGCCAGTCGTGTAGTCAATTTCCCGCACTTCTCCTGTTTCGATCCGCAAGTCCTTGGCCATTTCACCGGAATCGGAAAGCATTGGGTATCCTCCGATGAGAACAAATGAGCCCGATGAAATGGAGTCGCATTGATACACCCCGTCCTCACTAACGGCATAAGGAGCAGACTTGGGCGTACTAATTATTTTTACACCAGCACCTGTCAAAACTTGCCCAGATTTACTAAATGTACCTAAATGCGCGACAGCTATATCCAAACTCTCAAGTACCCTAAGGTCGCGGCTAATTGACAATTCGTCGAGTGATAGTTCTAATATCATTTGGGTTGAGTCTAGCTCGTCGCTACCAGAGGACGTTAGAATAACCGTTTGACTCTTTAGGAGACTTCGATTTGACAATGAATCGGTTTCAAACAGAACATGCCGAGCGGTCGCGAAGTAAAGCCCCTTGTTTCTGATGATATAGAATCCACTACCCCTGTGTTTCCACACACCTGTTTGGAAGTCTATTCTAACAAAATAGGATCTAGCAGAATTGTCGGCGACAATTATTTTACGCTCTTTCTCGGTGCCGCACACTCCAATTGAGTTCAAGAATATTAACCACAATAAAATGGCGACTGTCCTTCGATGAAGTGTAATACAGAAGCGTGTACTGTGATTTCTCATGCAAGAGGACTCATTTGCTTTCACTATGTGTCTACCGTGACAAACCTCTACACCGCCGTTATCTTCAAAATATGGGCATCAAACGGGTCGAGAATCACATGTAAGCCGGGGGAGAATAGCTGTTTCCCATGCCGTCGGTAACGAATGCCTGTCAGCTCATCGATCAGCAGATACTCCCGCGAGGGTTCGATTGCATCATAGAGCGGGGCCATTCCCTGCGCCCGACGGTGTCCCGGGTTTACCACCACAAGACTCAGATTGGCTTTGTGTGACCATGTGTAGGCCAGAAGATTGTCGGCGGTGTCATCGTAGGCTCGCGACACCTCGCGTAGTAACCACTGGCCGTCGGCGAAAACCGGGCTGTGCGATAGTTGAAGAAGTTTGTCGTACAATCCCATCACCTGAAGACTCGGGCCGTTTTCTCTGGCGACAGTCATTGGAAGGGGTATCCGCACCCGTTGTCCCTCAAGCTGGCCGCCGTGAAAGAGACGCAATCCCGGAACAGTCGCAAGCAACACTGCCGGGGCTTTCAGATGTTCTTCTCCGAAGGCGTACGCGGCGCGGGCTTCATTATGATTTTCAATAAACCGCACTGAACGTCGCTGGAACTCCAGTTCCCCCTGAAGATGTTCGCGAATACGAGAAGTGCTTCCGCTCAAGAGGTGATCGTAGAGCCGTTTGTCGACAGTGTAGTCGAATCCCTGTTGTTGGAGTGTTTCTTCGGTATCCCAGTATGCTTCGGCGATCCAGATAGTTTTGCGAGTAGCCGTTATCGCTTGGTTCCAAAACTCGGCATGCGGCGCCCCAGTCGCCCGTTCCATCGGCGCTCCCCAGTTGCTTTGGAATATGTCATTGAGCGATAGCTGGGCCATGTGAGCGATAATGGCATCGCAATGATCAGCGATAGTGCGAAACTCAGCGATGAGTTCGCGCCGTGTTTCGGCGTCAAAGATATTGAGCTGGGCGGTATCCGGCCATGCAGGAAAATAGGGGTCGCGTCCTTTGGCGATAACTGTTCCATAGGCATCGCCACAACTGCAGTATGCTTCCGGTTGGGAAATAAAGTCCGCCTCGGTTCCCAAAACATATCTTCGGGGGGCAAGCGTCACCCAGGGATGGTCAATGGCGGTGTGATTGGCGACCACATCAAGGGCAAGTCCCATTCCACGCGCGGCGCATTGTGAACGAAGCTTGGCGAGTGATTGCCATGTCCCGAACCTGGCATCAGGCTCGTAGGCCGCCACAGCCAGTGGCGAGCCGATGATCTGCTCCTCGGTCCAGGATGGAAGCGCCCGGGAAAAATCAGCGCGCGAACTATCGTCGTTCAGCAACATGCGACGCCCCTCGACGCCCCGTCTCCAGATTCCCATCAGCCAGATGAGGTTGAATCCGTGTGAGGCGATGGTATCAAGCTCCGAGGGAGGAATCGTATCAAAGGTAACCGCCCGTCCATGGCGACGGCTCAGTTCGGCCAGCCAGACAGCCGTATTGATTTCATAGAGGAGGGGGTTGGAAGGGAGTTTCTTCTTGCTGAAACCTGCGAGCGGATTCATAAATCAAATATATACAGTTGATCTCTACAGTAACACTAACTGATTCGGTCCATTCGTGCTTGAATGACAATCATTGCAAAGGCAAAGAGACCGAATCCCCCCACAATTGTCGACATTTCGGCGATATGCAGATCGCTAATCAAACCGATAGATATCGCCGAAATCCCCGCGCCGCTCAAAAGTGTGGCTACCGTTGTGCCCGACAGCCGGTTGCGGGACTTTGGAAGGGCCGATCCGGCGATAGCCAATGTCAGGGGGAAATAGTATGACATGGCACATCCACCGAGCGTCACCGCCGACACCACTAAAATGGCATTTTTCGAGATTCCAATGACGACGAGCGCGACAAGCATGACAATTGGCGACAGGAACCAAAAGAGTCGCACATGTTTTTCGATCGTAAATCGTGCAAAGAGGAAACGGAAGGTTGCAACACTTCCCCAAAAGAGAGACATCACCACTGTGGCGTGAGATTCGACCATTGCATATTGCGATTGCAAAATTACGGTCGACCAATTCGCTACCGCCGATTCGCAGAGACCGTAGAGTCCAGCCAGCAGAAGAAAAAATATCTCCGCCCGGCTGTGTCCGTTCACGAAACGCTCATTGGCAATCTTTTCGCTCGGCGCCGACGGTGTCACTGCTGTAAATAGTTTTTCGGCAGGGAATAGAAGAATGAGCATGATGATGCCCTCTCCAATCGGCGCGAATGCCCAGCACTGCTTATCAATGCAAAACCCAACAATCGCAGGGGCCAGAGCCGCTCCACCGGTGACAACGGCGTGCAGATAGGTGAGGCTGATTTCCGGACGGCGCGATGAGTGTGCGACAATCAGCTCGTTAAGAGCTGAGAGAGTCCCGCCGAATCCAAAGCCCAGTAACAAGACAGACAGGCAGGTGATTGCATATGCCAGCATTCGCTGATCTGCAACAACCAATCCTCCGGCGAACAGTAATGCGCCGAGGGCGTAGAACATCATTCCAAGCTGAAGAACCCGCCCGGCAGTGAATCTCGCCGCCAGAAGACGGAAAAACCACGATGCTAGCACTGCCGTCGACAGGAAAAAGACAAAGAGTCCTCCATACATCGAATTGGAAAAATTGAATATCTTCGGATCCAGGAACACTGTCGCTGATGCTGGCAGAGTGACATTGATACACCCCGCCATCGCCCCTGCCGAAAAGAGCAGAATCCGTGGATCTTTGACGGTGGTGGAATGACTCATGGGCGAGGAAGTAACCCAAATCAAGCTGAAAGTGCAATGGAACAATTCCAGAGTTTGGTGTTTCAGCGATTAGGTAGGGCGTCGTATGTGCCGACACCCACCCATTGCCCCTCTCGATGGGGACTGTTGAAAAACCCTTCGATTTTCGCTACACCTAGAAACAAGTCACTCCA
>JBBTMW010000113.1:0-14322 GCA_038067995.1 Candidatus Zixiibacteriota bacterium | reverse complement strand
TGACTTCAGAAGTGTCATAGTATTTAAGCGATGTAATTAGCGGGCGCGGAAAAACCGACTGGAGGTCCCTTCCGACCCCACCTTGATTTCCAATTTCTTGGTGCATTTCGGACACCAGCCGACATACGCCGAGCCTTTTTTGTTCAAATAGATACGGGCATACACTCCGCAACATTCGAAGTGGATACCAAGATAGGGACGGCCCTTGATCTCCGATGTCTCTTTCATCTGATTCCAAATATAATCAAAAGCAACCCGTTCCGCTCAAGAGACATTTGGTTGTTATAGGCAAAAAGTCACTCTTTGTGACTGAAATTCCCCAAATCCCGCATGATTTCCACCCCTGATGAAGTCCCGATTCGGGAGGCTCCAGCTCCAATGAGTTGCTGACACTGATGTGCGGTACGAATCCCGCCCGATGCTTTAATCAATATCTCGCCGTGAGCGGCCATAGTCATCACCTGAATCTGCTCTACCGTGACAGGTCCCTGAAAACCTGTTCCGGATTTCACGAACTGGGCGCCGCTGTTTATTGCCATCCGCACCGCATCCATCTGCAGTTCGGTTGTAAGTAGCGAGGATTCAATTATCACTTTCAGCCCTACCGATGCAGGTAACTGGCGACGCAATTCCTCCAGCTCCTCTTCCGCTTGCGCCAAATGTCCGGAAACAAGAAGGCCGATATTTGCAACCACATCGATTTCTGTCGCCCCCCGCTCGGCGGCGAATAATGATTCGCGAATCTTTATCTCAGGTTCATTTGCGCCTAATGGAAATCCTGCCACTGTCACAACCTTTACCGGTGAACCCTTCAAATGAGCGACGGCTGTCGTTACCCAGTAAGGATTGACACAAACGGCAAGAAAACCGTTCATTTGCGCCTCATCGCACAATCGAACAATCTCTGTCTCGGACACATTTGGTTTCAGCAAAGTGTGTTCAATGCAGGCGGCGATGTGCGTTGCGGTAAATTGTGTCATGATGTAGGAAGTATGTCCCGGGCGAAACTCTTGCCCGGAAATGAATGTTGGAGGTCGAAGAGGTCGCCGACAGTCGCGGCGATATCAGCGAAAGTTTCACGGATTCCGAGATCGCATCCACCTGACATCCCTTTGCAATACACGAGCAGAGGGACATATTCGCGCGTGTGATCAGTCGAATGTTTCTGGGTTGGGTCACATCCATGATCAGCTGTGATGATCAATGTATCATTCTCCCGAAGGGAGTCCATCATCTGCCCAAGTCCGATGTCGAATGCTTCAAGAGCGGTCGCAAAACTCTTTTCGTCATTGCGATGCCCCCAGAGCTGGTCAAAATCGACCAGATTGGTGAAGATTAGCCGACTGGTTGTATCGCTCTTTATAGCGTTGAGGGTGGTGGCAATTCCTTCGGTGTTGTCCGTTGTTTTTATATGTTCAGTCATACCTCGTTCCGCGAAGAGGTCCCAAATTTTTCCGATTGCGAGGGTGGGCAGTCCATTCTTAACCATGACATCCAGAATCGTTTCCTTGGGTGGTTCAAGAGAAAAGTCTTTTCGCCCCGACGTACGCACAAAGTTGCCCGGCGATCCCACAAACGGTCTTGCAATTACTCTCCCCACTCCAAACTCTACTGCGCATAGTTCCCGCGCGATGGCGCAAATCTCGTATTGCCTTTTGATGGGGATAATTTCTTCATGCGCCGCAAGCTGAAAAACCGAGTCGGCCGATGTATATAAAATCACTTTTCCGGTTTCCATCTGCTCTTTGCCAAATCGCTCGATAATTTCGGTTCCGCTTGCGGCGACATTGCCAATTATCGCTATCTTTGCCCGCCTTTCGAACTCCTTCACAAGAGATACCGGAAAGCCGTTGGGAAAGAGTGGGAAGGGTTTGTCAAGGATGACTCCAGCGATCTCCCAGTGTCCGGTGGTGGAATCTTTTCCGGGCGATGTTTCCGCCATTCGTCCCCAGCACCCGAGAGCGTTGGGATTCGCCTTGACTCCACTAATTGGAACTACGTTTCCGAGTCCCAATCTCTCAGCATTGGGCATTCGAAGACCACCGACTGCCTCGGCAACGTGGGGAATCGTCGACGCCCCGCTGTCTCCATACAGGTGGGCATCGGGCAATTCGCCGACACCACAGGCATCAATGACCACAATAATCACACGGTTGATCGGCATGAGGGAAATGTAGATTGGGGAATGCGAAAAGTACAGAATTGAAAAATCAGAACAGAGGTGGCGCTAATAGCAATTATCTGCGAGCCATCGCCGGGGAGGAAACGTCTTTGAGGATCATTTTGAGATCAGACTCGACAGCGATCGTGTACGGGACGACTTCCCCTTTGATAACTTTCTTTCTGTCTCCCTTGATAATCCACTTCTCTATGGTTTTCACAGGGTAGCCGCCGTCGATGGCATACCAAGATTCCCCTTTGCTCGTGACATAGTCGACCCCTGATCGCTTAAGCGAATCCATCAGGTTCTCCTCCAATGGAAGAATCAGGTTGCCGTTATATTCAATCACTGCACAGCGAAACTTGCCTTCCAAATCGATTCTCACGACGCGAAAGGTAGTGGAGGCCTCAAGGGTATCGCCGGGAAACTCCACCCGAGTCGATTGTGTCCACTTGGAGCCAACAGAAAGACGCTCCGACGGAAATACCGGCGTTCCCTGCTCAAGCATATTCTTTGTGTAAGTCGCGGCGGTTTTTTCTTCTTCGGTCGAAGGCGTCAGCCGAACGAGTTTACCGTTTGGCTTAACCGTCAAGAGCATCGTTTGCTCCCATAGCAACGTGTCGCCCTGTGTCGAATCCTCCTTCGGACAATACCACCATTCTTTTTGCGATATTTGGTAGACAGAATCTTTTGGTTCAAAAACGCAGAGCTGTGTAAACTCAGTACGAAGGTGCTCTTTCTTATCTACCGTCACGGAGTCATTCTGGGTGACCTTTATCGAACGATCCATTGTTTGATGATAGCTGAGTGTCGTGCCGGTTGGCATGGAGTATCTGAGAACAAAGCTGTCGCCTCCTGAACATGCGAGAAATAACATAGTAGCGACTGCCGATATCAGCAGGGAATATGTCAGAAGTTTCTTCACGATTTCAACACCTTTCGGAAGCCGTCGCAGGTCATCTTCTAATATGCCAGGGTCAGCATCGGCGGTTGGGCGGCACGTCCGACTGAGCCGGGAGAGCCAATAAGTATTGAACTACCAGCCAGCCTGGCCGTTTCGACCTGTGCATTCATCTCATCGGTAATCGAGAGCTTTTCCCGCACATCGGTTGCCGCCAGATATTCACTGTTGTCCATCCGAACGACGGCATAATTCACCGGTTGTTTAGAACCGAGAGAAAGGGCTGTGATGAGGACAGAGAGAGAGACCACGGCCGAATAGACTGCCCGGCGAAATCCGGTTGATACGGGCTGAGGTGTCTCTTTGCCGGGGACGTAGACTGGTTCGCGATTGCTTGTCTTGGCAAAAATGAGATCTGCCGATTCCTGCCAATAATCCTCCCCGGGGTCTTTTGGGGTGGACGATTTCAGCAGATTTCGCAGTACGACCATTTGACGGTGGTACTGGCGACATTCTTCGGATTCGGCCAAAACCTTTTCGGCCTCGGCGCGCTTATCGGGAGTGAGGTCACCATCGACATAGGCCTCGATAAGGAGTGTGAGTTGGCGGCTAAGCATTTTTACTCCTTCGTCACGAGACGATGCTCTAAAATCTTCTTCAATTTTGTGCGCGCGATGTGGAGATTCGACCGGACGGTGGCCTCCGGACATTTCATCATCTCTGCAATCTCGCTCTTTGTATACCCTTCGACATCGTGCAGGATCGCGGTCAGCTTCTGACGGGGTGGGAGCCGATCAAGAGCCTGCATGATCTCTGCCATTATCTTTTGCGACCTATAATCTCGCTCGGGAGTCGATACGCGACTTGCCAGATCAAGCTGGACTCTCTCAGGCAGGTCATCGGTCGAGGTTGTCAACGAATCCTGACCTTTACGTTTCCGCAGGAGGTCAATGGCGTAATTCGTCGCAACACGCATCACAAACGACGTAAAATACTGGACGGCCCGTAGTTCTTCCCTTCGATTGTAAATCCGCACGAAGGTTTCCTGGACTACCTCATCGGCATCAAGATGGTTTCCAACCACCTGAAACGCTACCGAATAGACCTTCTTCTGATAGCGGCCAACAAGCTCGGTAAAGGCCCGGTTATCACCGGAAGCAAATGCCTCTACCAGTTCGGGTACTGTTCGTTCCGTCACCCGAACTGCCTTCCTAAGGTACAGACGAATTCGTGTAATCTCATGTTTAACAATATAAAAGGGTGGCTCGAAAGAGCATTTCCAACCTACGAATCAAAGCTCTGCTTGTCAAAGTCTTTTTTACCCAATACCTTACGCCGACACACTAAAGTCATGTCAACCGAAACGCACATACCAAACCGCTACAAGCTCTTCGCCGTTGGAGCAATCGGGACCTTTATGGGAACCCTTGATGGCTCTATCATGAATGTTGCCCTTCCCACGCTATCCGACAAGTTTGGGGCAGGTATAGATCTCGTTGCTTGGGTCGCTCTCGCATATGCTCTTACTACGGTATCTTTACTCCTTGTATTTGGGGCGTGGACAGAAAATAAGGGATACGGCTTTGCCTACAAATTCGCCTACCTCTTTTTCATTGGCGGGTCAATCCTTTGCGCCCTCTCTACAGGTATTTACTCTCTGATTGCTGGACGCGTTGTGCAGGCCGTTGGAGCCGCCATGTTCCAGGCGGTAGGAGCAGGAATGGTTTCCGACGTTTTCCCCAGAAAAGAGCGGGGGAAAGGAATCGGGATGATGGTCATGATGGTTTCGGCCGGGCTAATGTTCGGTCCCCCCATCGGCGGTTTCATGCTCTCATATTTCAGCTGGCAATGGCTCTTTTTGATAAATATCCCTCTTGGATTGGTCGGTCTTTATATGGCCAACCGCTACTTCTCGGCCCTCCCACCGCGGGGGCATGGCCGTGAAACCCGTCTGGTTGGGGCTATCACCCTTTCTCTGGGGCTTTTCTGTTTCATGCTCGGTCTTTCCATTATGAACGACTACTCGATTACCGACTGGCGCGTGCTGGGGCTCTGGCTGATATCTCTTATCTCTGCAGTCATTTTTACACGGTATGAATCACAACCCAAAACGGCACTGATCGGCATCGAAATTTTCCGCAATCGCCAATTCTCATCATCCGTGGCGGCGATGCTGGCGGTCTTCATTTCACTGGCTGGAGCGATAATCCTAGTGCCATTTTATCTCGAGCGAATCAAAGGGTTGGAGCCAAAATCGGTCGGGATGTACCTCGTAATTCTGCCTGTTCTGATGTTTATGATCGCGCCAGTTTCGGGAAGATTGTCCGACAAAATCGGTTTTCGATTCCTCACGAGTTTTGGAATTACGGTCTATGCCTTCGGCATTTTCATGTTGTCGTGGCTAACTGTTGATAGTACTCCCACGGTATTAATCGTAAGCCTTGGTCTGATGGGGTTGGGGCAGGGGATATTCGGCTCTCCAAATAGTTCCGCATTCATGGGTTCGGTGAAAGAGGGGCAACGGGCCATCACATCGGGGATATTATCAGCCACCCGCAATATCGGCATGTCGGTGGGGATAGCCTTGGCTACTTCGTTATTCACGATTTTTGAAGCCAGATATGTCGGTGGCGGAGGCGCTAAAGAGGCCTTTATGAACGGCTACCACATCGTCGCGCTAGTCTCATTTGCGATAGCGCTGTTGGGACTTCCCTTTTGTTTCACCCGCGCCAACCGTGCGCATCATGTCGATGTCCCGGCAGGAATGTAATGTTTTGCCCCTGTGGCCCGCCCACTGGGCGGGGTCTTTGACTGTCCATCCCAATACGAATACCCAGGCATTGCCTGGGCCACCAAGGCGAAGATTGCCAATCGCCATCCGCCAAATGAATGCGCGCGGCAGACGACTCGTCTGCCGGGAAAATTAACCCGTTGACCTCTGGTGCCGAAAAGGGTATTATTCAATTCTATGGCGTGGGGCCATAGCTCAGCTGGGAGAGCGCTTGAATGGCATTCAAGAGGTCAGGGGTTCGATCCCCCTTGGCTCCACCATTTTTTCAAAAAATTGTCAGGAAAATGTGTCTCCCGTCATGGGCGGGACGCGCCACGCCTTGAGGGTTTCATGTAGACTCTTGTCTGTCATTCCGGCCGAGCTTTTGCGAGAGCCGGAACCCATCTTCTCTTGTTTGAGTAGGTCAAAACCTCTTCGGTTTTGACGTCTCATGAATCATTTGGAATCAGAGGCGCCGAACGCCTGACTCGCTCCGCCGCTCTTGTGACCGGAATGCTTTTCAAGCAGTTCCGTCTTTGATGAATTCATATACACAATTACTTCCAATTTCTCAGTATCAAATGCATCGTGAATTAGTGGCCTTACCGATTCCCAATCCAACCCCCCTAAGCCACATCCAATTCTAGGCATGGCAACACTTGAAAGTTCCCATTCAGCGTATCGGCTTCTCAAAAATGTGAGTCCTTGTTTGATCCAATCGATGTGCGACTTGCCTCTCCAATGGTCTTTCGTGGGAAAGAGTATCACCGCCGGCCTGCTCGGTTTGAATAGATCAGGTTCAATTTGCAAGCGTATAAACATCAATCGCCCAGGAATCAATTTTCTCTCTTTACAAGCCCTCACATAGGGTTCAAAACACTCAGGGAACCTCTTCTTGAATTCCTTTGCAAGACCTCTACCCATGAACCCGACGCAATTTACCGGGTTTACAAGTGCGTCAGCTTTACTACTGAATAAATCGTTGCTATCGTCGTACACGACCATTTCGATGACCTTCCGTCTTCTTACATGTAATACGATTCATCAACCCAAATCGCAATTGAAGAATTGCGGATATTGGGGCTACGTTGCAGGTTATTTATCTCGTCTTGCGAAAAAACAATAATTCCAAGAATTTTCGATGGAAGTATACAATCTAGTATCAATATTTCTGCAGACTTTTGACGTTGCCAATCCCTGTCGTAGCACTGTGGGTATTCATTGGGACTGCGAACCACTTCCCAATTGATATTAGAGAGTCCCTCGGGATCGCGATAAAATTGGGAATGGATGGAAGCGGCATTCCCATCAGCAATTAAAGATCCTGGCGAATTCATTACAATCATGGGGTCGAAGAGAATAAATGCAAGTTCTCTATTCGTAACACGAGCGCTACGGTTCTTTGTCGGTGCAGGTTTTGTAATTACATATTGCATTGTCGTGTGCCTGGCGATAAAGAGAGGAACATAATCATGCAAATCAATGGATTGCGGCGCCCCATCTACCGTTCGAATTGATTTTTGTCTCCTGTTTTGAATCCCCATATCAGCAACATTTTTGTATGCGATTTCATTCTTGCAGACAGAATTAAAACAGTGTAATCCTGCGGCCGCAATGCTAAAAATATTGTTGATATGAGTCATGTGAAATACTATTTTTAGCGAGAAGATCTCGCAGAAATACTTTAGTTTCGACATGTCCACAATTAGTCTCGCCGTATTCAGGTTACCATATTTCAAAAGTAATTCTAATTACAAATGTTTGTCGAATCGAGTATGCTTTTAGCTTGAAGCCTTGGTCTACCCCTTCACCCCAGCCCTTCCAGCCCCTTCTTAATCCGCATGCATCCTTCGCGGAGTTCGGATTCACTTCCAGCGAATGATACCCGGAATGCTCCCTCCACGCCGAATCCTTCCCCCGGAACAACGGCCACATGCTTTTCGTTCAGCAGGTAGTAGACAATCTCTTCGGCTGATTTCAACACCGTCGAGCCGAACTTGCGTCCCACGAATTTCTCAATCCACGGGAAAACATAGAATGCGCCTCGCGGAGCTGAGCAGGAGAGGCCATCAATTGAGCCAAGTATCTCCATCGCTATGTCGCGATTGCTCTCAAGATGCGGCATTACCCCTCTTGCGAAGTCTCGGTCATCTTTCAAACAGGCAATCGCCGCCTTCTGTGAAATTGAGCAGGCGTTCGAGGTCGTATGCCCCTGCACCACTCCCGCCGCCTCGATGACCGCTTTCGGCCCGGCCGAGTATCCGATGCGCCAACCGGTCATGGCATAGCTTTTCGAAAAGCCATTCACTACCACCGCCCGCTCTTTCAATCGCGGTTCGATATTGAGAGGGGAGAGGTGGGTAGTCGGGTTGAAGACAATCTTTTCGTAAATCTCATCACTCAGCATCCAGCAATCGTATTCGATGGCGAGCTTTGCGATAGTTGCGAGACTCTCGGCCGAATAGACTGCGCCGGTCGGATTATTGGGGCTGTTGACTATCATGACACGGGTTCGGCTTGTCATGCAGGAGCGCAGTGCGCTCTCGTCGATTTGATAATCGTTGTCGGGATAGGTCGGCACAATCACCGGCGACGCGCCGCACATCTTGACCTGTTGGGGATAGGTCGTCCAATAGGGAGAAAAGATGATGACTTCGTCTCCCGGCGAACAGAGTGAATACAGAACATTGAACATCGACTGCTTGGCGCCGTGAGAAACCAGAATCTGATCGGGTGCGTAGTCGAGGTTGTTTTCTTCTTTGAGTTTTTGCGCGATGAGCTGGCGCAATTCCATCAGCCCGCAATTGATCGTATAGCGCGTGAAATCTGAATCTATCGCGGCATTTCCAGCCTTCTTCGCGGCAACGGGGGAGGCGCAGTCGAGTTCTCCGGCCGAGAGGGCGATGACATCGATTCCCTTCGCCTGCATCTCTTTGGCGCGCCCTGCAAACTTGAGCGTGCTCGACTCTTGTATCTTGCTCATCGTTGAGGAGAGGTTCATCGCAAAGACCCTTTCAAGCCAATTCTGTTCACCACAACGCTCTTCGTAGGTCGGTGTTCCGACCGTGCCAAAGGCGGGGGAGAAACCCGACATTCGGGGTGGCGGGTCTGGGGACAAACCCGCCCTACATGCAGAGAAGACTCTTTGACTTGTAGGGCGGGTCCGTCTTCGAACCCGCCATTTCTCTGCCGTGTCGACAACATTACTATCCGCGCAGGAGCGTTGCAATAGCCGAAACGTCGACGATATCATCGGCGCTACAGCCTCGCGACAGGTCGTTCATCGGTTTTGCCAACCCCTGTATAATCGGGCCGGTCGCCGTGGCTCCGGCAAGGCGTTCGGTAAGTTTGTAGCCGATATTGCCGGCATCGAGGTCGGGGAAAATCAGAATACAAGCATCCCCTGCGATATCTGAATCCGGGGCTTTCCGTTTGCCTATTTCCGGGATGATCGCGGTGTCGAGCTGGAACTCGCCGTCCACTTTCAGATCAGGACGAAGTTTGCGCAAAATCGCAGTCGCGTTCACCACTTTGTCGACGTCGGGATGGGACGCCGAGCCTTTTGTAGAAAATGACAGCATTGCGATTTTCGGCTCAACACCAAGGAGGCTCTTCGCGGTATCGGCTGTCGCCGAAGCGATACTCGCCAGTTGTTCGGCATTCGGGTTAGGGACAACGGCACAGTCGGCGAAGAAAAATGTTTTGTTAATCGTGTCGCGAAACTTCGGGAGAGTCATCAGGAAGCAACTCGAGACGGTGTTTATCCCTTCTTTGAGTCCAAGGACCTGAATTGCCGCGCGCAGAACATCACCGGTGGTGTTTATTGAACCGGCCACACAGGCGTGGGCCTTGTCGTGACGAACCAGCATCGCGCCGAAATAAAGCGGGTTCGCCATCGCTTTTTTGGCGTCGGCTTCGGTGATCCCTTTGGCCTTGCGTATCGACATGAACTCATTCACATAGCTGTTGAAATCGGGGGAGTGCTCGGGATTGATAATTTCGACTTTTCCGAGATTGAATCCGCTCTCTTTGGCCAGCCGCTCGATTTCTTTTTCATCCCCCAAGAGAGTCACGGCGGCAATGCCGTCGAGGCTCAGTTTCCTCGCCGCCTGAAGCACTCGCGGTTCGGTCCCTTCGGGAAGGACCACCCGCCGTTTCTGTGAACGTGCTCTATCTCGAATCTGTGATAAGACACTCATCTAAGACCTCCTGGCCACGCCTCTGGCGTGGCCTACGTTCGGACATCGTTCAAATCGGGGTCCTGCAGAAAAGCCTGAATGAACTGATCGATTTCGCCATCCATGACTGCCTGCACATTCCCGGTCTCCACATCCGTGCGGTGGTCTTTCACCATGTTGTATGGGTGAAAAACGTATGACCGTATCTGCGAACCCCATTCTATTTTCTTTTTTGTCTTGTCAACGGTTGCCCTCTTGGCCGCCTCTTCGTCTTTTCTCCGTTGATAAAGACGAGATTTGAGCACGAGAAAGGCCGTGTCCTTGTTCTTGTGCTGGCTACGCTCAGTCTGACAGGTGACGACGATTCCGGAAGGCATGTGCGTGATTCGAATCGCCGACTCGGTGCGATTGACATGCTGACCACCGGCTCCCGAAGCGCGATAGGTGTCGATGCGAATATCCTCGTCTTTTATTTCTATATCGACCGCATCCTCAACCACCGGATAGGTGTGTACCGAGACAAACGAGGTATGCCGACGGGCGTTGGAATCAAAGGGCGAGATGCGCACCAATCGGTGCACCCCCGATTCGGCCTTGATATAACCGTAGGCGTATTCCCCTTTGATCTCAAGCGTCGCCGATTTTAATCCTGCTTCTTCGCCGGGCTGGTAGTCGAGCAATTCGACCGAAAAGCCTTTTCGTTCCGCCCAGCGGTTGTACATGCGGAAAAGCATCTCTGCCCAGTCTTGCGACTCAGTACCGCCGGCTCCGGGATGGATGGTCAAAATCGCATCGCGGAAATCGTCGGGGCCGGAGAGGATGGCGTCAAATTCAAACTTGTCGATGGCCGTCCCAAGTTCGGCAACCGATTTTTCAAGCTCACCGGCGTCGGATGATCCCTCGACAGGATTGGTCAGTTCAAGCAATGTCTCGGAATCTTCAAGCTCCCGCGCGAGACGATCATAACTGTCGGTCCACTTCTTGAGAGCGGACAGCTCTTTCAGCGTCGCTTGGGCGGTTTGGGTATTGTTCCAGAATTCAGGTTTGGCCGACGCGTCTTCTAATTCGGAAGCACGGGCTTTCTTGCTGTCGAGGTCAAAGATACCTCGCAAGTTTATCGAGCTTTTCTTTCAGTTCGGGCAGTAGCCCTTTCAATTCTCCAATCATCAGGGAAATATATGGCAGGGGCAGGGCAGGGTCAATCATAAAGGGAACAGCCATTTTACATACCTATTGCCAAGGTGCGCGGCAGACGTCTCGTCTGCCCGTTCTTGAAAATCATTCTTGCGCGTTGTGAGGGGCAGACGGGACGTCTGCCCCTCACAATATGATATTCACCTCGGTTACTGCGAGTATCGGCACGTTAAATGGGGCGGAGGTTGACTTTAGTCAGCACACTCACAATTTTCCATGGCCATGAAAGTACAAGCACTAACCGTCGGGCCGTTCGAGTCGAACTGCTATCTCTATTGGAACGAACAAACATCACGGGGAGTTGTCATTGATCCGGGAGATGACGCCCCACGAATTCTGCGGGCCATCGAACGCGCCGCATTTCAACCCGAAGCGATTCTTATCACTCACGGCCATTGTGACCATATCGCCGCGGTGAGCGAAGTCAAAGCAACATTTGACATTCCCATTCTGATAGGCAGGGGAGAGGAGCAAATGCTCACCAGCGCCGACTTGAATCTTTCATCGGCGATTGGGGATCCCGTGACTGCACCTCCCGCTGATCGCCTTCTCGACGACGAAGAACTTGTTGTCTTTTCCTGTTGCTCTCTGCGTGTCCTTTTCACGCCCGGCCATAGTCCGGCGGAGATATGTTTTCTCGACGAGCGGGAAGGGAAACTGTTCTGCGGGGATGTACTGTTCTACGGCTCGATTGGTCGTTCTGATTTCCCCGGTTCATCCCACGATCTTCTCATTCATTCCATCGAATCAAAGATTCTGACTCTTCCCGATGGCATCATCTGCTACCCCGGCCATGGTCCTCAGACAACTGTCGGAGCCGAGCGAGTCAACAATCCGTTTCTCAGCGGCGGCAATTTCGCGTAGAAGAGAATGATGATGGAACGAGTACTACGTTTAATGCTCCTTCCCGTGAGTCGTGGACGGCAGACGCCCTCGTCTGCCGATTTGTTGATCAACGCCTTATCATCATGAATTCAACGCACACCATCCGCGGCAAGCGCCTGACGCGCTCGTTTTACGAACGCCCCACCCTTGAAGTCGCCGAAGAAATCATCGGCAAGTACATCGTCTTCGACAAGAACGGTCACCGCAAATCCGCAAAAATTACCGAAGTCGAGGCCTATATCGGCCAGGACGACCCCGCCTGCCATGCCGCGCGAGGGATGACGAAACGGAACGCCATCATGTTTGGGCGTGGGGGATTTGCCTATGTCTATCTCATTTACGGCATGTACCACTGCCTCAACTTTGTCACCGAATCGAAAGGATTCCCTGCGGCGATACTTCTGCGATCAGCAGAACCCATTGAGGGGTTCGATTTCTGTCAAGGTTCAGACAAGAAAATGCTGAGCGGCCCTGGAAAATTCTGCCGTGTCTTTCAAATCAATCTTACTCACAATAGTCTTGATTTGACAAATGGCCACTTGTATCTTCAAGACCGTGGAGCAGAAACTACCATCGTCAAAACGCCGCGCATCGGCATTTCTTCCGGCAAAGGACATTTGTGGCGAATATGTGATGCGCAGTCCCAATTTCTATCCCAACCACTGAAATCCAGACGTTCATAGAGGTAATAACTAATGGCAAAAGTCGCAAAGACACCAAAGGCGGGGGAGACGCGGAATCACAATGGAAGCGTCGCCCAGCGGGTAGATCAAACCCTACCCATCTCCGTCTTTGAAAATGTGATGAAACAATTTGACATGGCGGCTTCAAAGATGAAGCTTGATCCCACCATTCTTGAATTCATTAAAGTACCGCGCAAATCGGTGATAGTGAAACTTCCGGTGCAGATGGATGACGGTTCATTCCGCATCTTCACCGGCTACCGTGTGCAACACTCAATCGCGCGCGGTCCGGCAAAAGGTGGAATTCGTTATCACCCCGGCGTCACCCTCGACGAGGTGCAGGCGCTTGCTTCATGGATGACTTGGAAATGCGCGGTCGTCAATATTCCTTTCGGAGGCGGCAAAGGAGGGGTCATCTGCGATCCATTCAAGATGTCAAAATCCGAGCTGGAGCGTCTTACCCGCCGCTATGTCGCAGATATGATGGATATGTTTGGCCCTGAGCTTGATGTCCCCGCTCCTGATGTTGGCACCGGTCCGCAAGTGATGGCCTGGTTCATGGATACTTATTCCATGCGCTACGGACACAATATGCCCGATGTTGTCACAGGCAAACCGATTCAACTCGGCGGTTCACTCGGACGAAACGAGGCGACTGGTCGAGGAGTCATGATAACCACCCGCGAAGCGGCCAAGTGGATAGGAATGAAGTTGAATGGGGCAACGGCCTCAGTACAAGGCTTTGGCAATGTCGGCTCAATCTCCGCCAAGCTTCTGTTCGATCTTGGAGTAAAAATTCTCTATGTATCCGACGCCAGCGGCGCCATTCACAACCCCAAGGGATTCAATCCTGCCGAGCTGATAAAATGGGTGGAGAAGCACAAAGGAGTAACTGGATTTCCCGGTTCATCGAAGATCAATCCCGCTGATGTTCTAACCGCCCAGGTCGATATTCTTGTGCCGGCGGCACTTGAAAATCAGATTACGGCTGAGAATGCCGGCAAGCTGAGATGCAAACTTGTCGCCGAAGGAGCCAATGGCCCGACGACGCCAGAAGCCGACGCCATTCTCGAAAAGAAAGGGATCGTCGTTATCCCTGATATTCTCTGCAATGCCGGTGGTGTGACTGTCTCCTATTTCGAGTGGGTGCAGAACCGCATGGGATACTATTGGTCGGAGGCCGAGGTCAATCAACGACTCGAAGAGAAAATGGTTGCCTCTTTTGATGACGTCCTGGGAGTCGCCAAGGCGAACAAAGTTTCGCTCCGAGTGGCGGCATTCATGCTCGCTATCGGCAGGGTCGTCGACGTAGTCCACCTTCGCGGCATCTACGGATGACTTGTATTCAGTGAGAATCAGCGAACGGCGCTCGCCATCGGGTGCCGTTTTTTGTTGGCGGCGTGTCAGTTACGTGTATAATTGAGTATGAGGAATTACTGTGTTTAGTGAAGATTTTATAGGTAGGGCGCTTTTAGCGGCTCCGGCGATCTTTTTCGCGTTAACCGTTCATGAGTTTTTTCACGCCTGGACTGCACTCAGATTCGGCGACA
>JBBTMW010000112.1:1909-16840 GCA_038067995.1 Candidatus Zixiibacteriota bacterium | reverse complement strand
TCTGAAACGTCGAACAACCTCGGGTCCGCAGAACCGGTGAATAAGTCGTCAATATCAACCCGCGCCATCCCCGTATATCCGATGGTGACAAATTCAAACCGTCCGTTCGCCGGGATCATTTCAGAGAGGTAGTTCACATTAGCGTAATCAAAATAAGGAGCGATGTAGGCCGCGCCTCCAAGCGAAAGTCTGACGGTATTGAGTCCGTTCACCAACGTCGTTGTCCGATAGGTGCAAAGAGAATCGTTGCACAGTTTATCTAGCCCTGCCACCCCATTGATCGTCGCGTCGATAAATCCGCGCGAATCAAAAGATCCGGTCGTGTCAAATGTTTTTCCTCCGAAATAGAGGTAGGCATTGCTTGCCGGGACAACCGAAGGGGTCGGAATTGAAAAAGTGAGGGAATCCTGGTTTGTCCAGAACCAGGTCAGATAGTCGCTGATGTCTCCGGTTTTGTAGGCCCGCACAAGGTGATTCTGCTCCACATGCATCCACCGGCGGCGGGTTGTGACGATTGTATCCTCACTTCCGGAAGGCGTTCCGTCAACTGACGTCATCCGAACGGCTGGCGATAAAAAAGATCCGTCAGTGGCGAGCCAATAGACATTGTCGGAAGCATAGGGATGATTGATAAACCGTGCCGGCCGCGTCGCCGAGTAGATAAAGCGGTCGAGCGACTCGCCATAAAAGACAACATAATCGGCGGCATCAAATGTTCCATCTCCGCCGTCGACAACCTGAATGGCTACCTCCGAGAATACCGGGCGCGCGCTGTCATTGAGCGGTTCAAGAGCCTTGCCGCCGTAATTAAAAAGCCGAATGTCACTTGAGGGGATGCCGCTGAGAAGCAATCCCGCCGTAGCCAGCTGAGCGCCAGTCACTTTTGTCATCCCTGTTTGATTGACCGATATTTTGTACCACGTCGACGCCGACTGAAGCGGATCGGCGGCAATCTGCGCTGTAGATAGAGAGGGTCTCATACGCACCCAATTGCGAGCGACCTCATAGTTCACAACGCCCGACGACAAAATGCCTTCAAAAAGAGGGTCCGACACCGGGCTTCCCACTTGACCGTTGTCGGCAAACTGAATGGTAACATCAAGAGCAGAGACAAATTCACTTCCCATCGCTGGAGATATTGTGACCGTGGCGACACGCAGACCGCGCAGGAGATATGGGGTGCTAATCGTCGCCAATTCCGCGCTTCCGCTCGCTGACGAAAGAGCGCGATGTGCCGCCGAAAGCTCCTTGCTCTCTATCGGAATCGCCGACACTATTCGGGCGCCTGCTTGCGAGGGGACAGCTATTTGAAACGTGACGAACATCTTCTCCTTCGTGGCCATTCCAGCCGTTCTCAGATCTGACTCATCAAGTCCAACACGACAACGAAACTCGCTGTTGGTTGAATGCAATACCGTGATTCGAGGGGAGCGGTCAGTCCTGGCTGACGCAATGCTGTTTATCCCCGGCAGAATTGCCAGGGCAACGCACATTGAGAAGGATACGGGACGGCAAACGCCCCGAAAGATGGATGCAAGCGTACAAACCACGGTTATGTATTTCGACCTTTGTGTTAAAAACACCGTAAGTCAGATTCAATTTACTTTACCCGTTGGGCTATACGCTTTCCTCCTGAGAAGGGTTAATGTTACCTAAGTCGTTAAAATCTATACTCTTGGCGAAGAAAAGTCAAGGCAGACCGACCCCGCCGCTCCAGACTACTCTGCAATCCACGTTCCCATTTGGCGTCTTTAGCTAAAGGTCACAGAAATTGTAGTAACTATATACTATACAACATTTTACAGATACTGCGAGTAGTAAGGATTACGTCATCTGCAATCGAAAAATGTGGCAAGAGCGTGCAAATCTTTTCAGCTAATTTGTCGAAATCGTAAAACAGCCTGAATTCGTCCTGTTTTTCTGTGAGCCGTTTGAGGTCAGTTCCGAAGCGAGGAATCTGAGCTTTGAACACGGCTGACCCTGAAAAGTTCGCCACAATTTCTTCGTAGGTCGGTGTTCCGAGAGAGGCGGAGCCGAACGAGAAACCCGACATGATTCTTTCTTTTCATGACAGTCAGCTAGGGAGGCATTGAAGTGGGCGGCAGACGTCTCGTCCGCCCCTTGCCCTGAACAACCACCTATCTGGCCTGCAACATCCTCTCCAAATCAGCACTGGTGCGCTGAAGCTCACTTTGGCTGTCTAACATTCTGTTCTCGTAATCGTCAATTGTCCCCGACGGAAAAAAGATCGCGCTTTGGCAGTCATAGTAGCCAGCCGAAAGCTGAGTAATCGCCGAGAGAACTTCGCCGTTGATATCTCTCCGCTCCTTCAAACGCGACAACCCATACTCAAGGATATCGTCGTTGGCGTCAAGAAACGGCTTTTGAGTTGAAATCCATTGCTCGACAACTTTTCGCATTTCATCATCTGAAATCACCGCCCCACGGCCGGCGCTCCCTTCATGCCATTGTTTTGCGACACTTTTACCGTAAGCAACATACCGCGAAACAGTGGAATCGACATGACGTTTGAAGAAGGCTATCTGCTCTTTCGGACCGAGAGAATTGAAGGTCGATGCCCACTCTCTCTTATAACTACTCGCCCGCTCGCTGTTTGAGGCTGTCTGTTCTTCTGCAGTTGCACCTGTTTCAATTTTTATGGCGCGGCACGACATGAGCAAACAGATTTCTACCGCCAGAAATAATGCGACCAGGCTGGAGCGATATCTCCGCATCGTTTCAGTCCTTTTCCACGGAGCTTTCGACCATCGGCGCCATATGGCAGGTAAAATGGCGAAGCAAAGGAGCCGAATGAGTGATGCGATAACCGCGCAACTCCTTTTTACGCGCCACGATCTGCGCCGCTACCTTCGCGACATATTGGCAGTGCGCACTGGTGTAGACACGCCGAGGCAGAGCCAATCGAACTAACTCTTTCGGGGATGTGAACGATGCACCGGTATTGGGGTCGGTGCCGCCATTCATGAGTGTACCAATCTCAACCACTCGCACCCCGCCCAGCCGGTAGAACTCGACGGCCAAGGCCTGCCCGGGAAACTCTTCCGATGGAATATGCTGCAAGAGCTTGCCGGCATCGATAAAGACGGCATGCCCGCCAGTCGGCTCGACAATCGGCATCCCGGCTCGTTTCAAATTATCGCCGAGCGAGGCTACCTGCCCTATGCGATAAGACAGGTAATCCATCTGCAATACATCCTCAAGCCCGGCCGCAACAGTCTCCATTTCACGTCCGGAGAGTCCTCCATAGGTAAGAAACCCTTCGGTGACGACCATGAGATTTTGTACTTTTTCGCAAACGGATTCATCATTGAGGGCAATAAAGCCTCCCATATTCGCAATGCCGTCTTTTTTTGCAGACATCATGACGCCGTCGCAGAGATCAAACATGGTATGGGCGATCTCTTCGATACCGCGATGCTTGTATTCCGGCTCATCGCGATGTATGAACCAGCAATTCTCGGCAAAACGGGCGGCATCGATAAAGAACGGAATTGAATAACGACCGCAGATTTCCGAAACATCAGCGATATTCTGGATCGACACCGGCTGACCGCCGACGCTGTTGTTGGTGACGGTCATAATCACCATCGCGATCTCTGAGCGGTCATGTTTTTTTAAGAATGCTTCCAGCGCGACAGTGTCCATGTTTCCTTTGAATAGAGCCGGAGAATCAGAAACCGATTCTTTTGCAGGTAGATCGACCGCCTGCCCTCCCTTGTGAAGGGTGTTCGCCCGTGTCGTATCAAAATGGGTGTTATTCAATACATATTGACCGGGGCGAACCATGACCGAAAAGAGAAGATGCTCAGCGGCCCGTCCCTGATGGGTGGGAATCACAAATCGTTTGCGGAAAATCCGCTGGATGGTCGACTCGAATCTTTGAAACGAGACTGCCCCCGCATAGGATTCGTCCCCCATCATAAGAGCCGCCCATTGACGAGTCGACATTGCCCCCGTGCCGCTGTCGGTCAGGAGATCGACATAGACATCCTGCGCCAGCAATTTGAAAATATTGTAGTGGGCCTTGCGCAGGCGTTCTTCGCGCTCGCGCTGGTCTAGCAGACGAATCGGCTCAACCGATTTTATTCGAAATGGTTCAGGTGAATAATCAAAATCGTGCATCGCACTCTCCTTCAGTTTACAATGGGTTTCACTGCCAAACGGAATCGGAGAGAGAATCAGGTGACGGCTTTTATCCGCCGACGATGGTAGGTGAGTCCGAGATGATTGGGGACGCCGATAGAGGGATGGGTAGAAAAAGTGTGACTTGGCGAAAGTCTCTTTTCTGTCATTCCCGCGCAAGCGGGAACCCATCTTGTCTTACAAAGAATCAGATAGGCTCCCGCTTTCGCGGGAGTGACATCTCTAAGGGTACGGCGAGAATTACTTTTCTTTTCAACTAACCAAGAGCAGTGCATGGTCATGCCCGCCTCAGGGTAAACGTGGTCTCGATGTGGCCGGTGAGAGTCTCGCGATAATTGCGAACCTCAGGGCGTTCGTGACGCTTCAGCGATGGAGTTTCTGTGGTATTGGCGATAATCCCAAGTTGTTTCAGCACTGCAACGCATATCGGCCAAAGGGCGCGCGACGCGCCGTCGTTTATCTTGACGCAGATGCCGATTGACGGATTGGCGAGGCCGAATCCTTCGATTGATTCCGCCCCAACTTTGCAGACAACATTCCCCGGAAATGCTCGCATTAGATCGAGATCGAATCGCCTCTCCCCCGACACCAGATGCGGATACTCCTGCATCGCAGATCGAATTCGAGTAGCAACTGCTCGCTCTTTATCCGAAGAGCCTTCGCCATTGGCCAGTTTCTTGAAACCAAGTGCGAGATTCTTGATGGGCACGGCATAGTTCGGCGCCGAACAGCCATCGGTTCCTCGCGGCATAGAGCCTTCGTCGACTTCGCAATAGCTCGCCAATTGTTCGCGAATCATTGTCTGGGTCTTACTATTTGGATTGAGATATTCGGCGACATCGTCACCGAGAAATTTTGCGTGAGCCAAAAATCCCGAGTGCTTGCCGGAGCAGTTGTGGCGAAGGGCGTCTTTGTCTTCGCCATGAAGAGGATTTTCTTTAGTGTAATCCATGAATATTGGCTTATGACAGCCACACTGCAAAAACTCCGGGCGATTGCCCGCCAGCGACAGATTGCTGATGACCACATCGCGGTGCTCGTCTGTGCCATTGTGCGAGCCGCACATAATCGAAAGCTGGCGCGGTGTGAACCCGAAGTGATCGGCGCCACCGGAGAGTAAGAAGGGCATAAGCTGAAAGGGCTTAATCGACGACCGGGTCATCACGCAGAATTCCGGATCCCCCAGATAATGGGTCAGATTTCCGGCGCTGTCGACAACGGCGATACTGGCATGATGTATGGCATCGAGGCCGTTCCCGCGATAGATGCGGACAGCCTCTTCACCCGGTTGGGTGACTTTTATGCTCGACTGGCTTTGCGCCAACTGGTCAGTTATTGCCACACCCTGAATCTAACCGATTTTGAAGAGGGGGCAAAGAATTATTTTGGGGTGGCGGTGGAGTCTAACGGGGATTGACTTGAGTCAGGTGACACCATCTTCACTGGATCAAGCATCGGCGCTGGAGGATGAGGAATCGGCAACGCGATGCCACCATTGTAAAAGTCTATGAGCTTGTGCGGACGATTTGCCCGAGAGGGATTGATACATTGTCTTGGCATGCCAGTTCGGGATGGGAATAGCGGTCTTTTATCGCTGATCTCCTGTGTATTCGAATCAAAAACGCGCGACGACACACATAAGGTATCTCCACTCTCTGTCGAAATTGTATTATCTGTGCAGTCCTCCCAGTAGAAAAATATTGGCAGGTAATGATACTTGTCGAGCCAGTCTATGATCTCATGGACATCATGAGGCCCGACATCCACAACTAGACGCATGAGAACTGTTGGTCGATCAAAGCCAAAACACACTGGCCCTATACTATCAGGAATTGCCTGCGATAGCCCAATGACTTGCCAAACTTCCAGAGGAAGACCCGTCGTCGGCAAATTTGTCGTCATGTGTGGAGTAAACAACTTCCAATGACAGGAATCGATTAATTCCCCAGGGAGTATTTCAAGAATATGGAAATTTGAATTTTCTACACCGATTTTGATGTCAAATCCCCCAATACCCTTACCAAAACCGTTTAGCGTTACGTCTACAGTGTCAATGCAAGGAATACGGTGGGAGTTTCGGTGTTTTCCAATCCACTCCAGCTTTACCACATATCGCGGATCGACAACAGCCGACTCGTCATCGGCTGATTCAACCTTGTGAGTCGAATCAACGCCTTTGGCGGCGCCCAACACGGTCGCAACCAGCCACAAAGAAAAAAAGCCCCGCAACAGCGGGGCTTTCAGAATCGAAATCACTTATTTCACCACCGTAAACTTATACGGCCCTTTCCACGTGGGGTGGTGTTCCGGAAGGGCAAACAGCCACTGGCCGCCCGGAGGATAGAACGACGAATCTACCACGACTATCCCCGCCTCGGGGAAAATCAGATCAAACGAAAGATTCTTCTGCAGGGGATGCGGCAAATAGCTCGCCTTCACGCAGATACCGCCGAATCCAAGGGTGTCCGGCAGGGTGCCGTTCCATAAGGTGTCGACAACAAAAACACCGCTCAGATCCCAGATTGACTTATCCTGAAAACCGTTATAACCCTTCACATCTCCACGGGCGTTGATACCCTTTCCGGAGTCAGCCGGATGCAAAACCTTTTTAATAGTGGGTGACTTCACCTGAAAACCGATGGAAAATCCTTTCCAGGACGAGTCATTGGCCATATAGACGTCGAACGACACCTTCTGACCGGCTTTGATAGTAGTCTCATTGACCGCGCCTGGGCCAGAGATTTTCATCGAAATCTCCACCGCCATTGCCGAGGTCGTCAAGGCCACACAGAAAGCGCCAAGAGCACACATGCCCGCAAATCGCTTCATTGATTTCTCCTTAAGATATGTAAAACAGATTGTTGTCATCGTCTTGGGATTATACACCCGGACAGCCCAAGGTATTCGTACCGGCTCAAACTGTCAAACGGATTTTTGCCACAACGGTTTATACCAAAAATATCGGCAGAAAATCGTTTGACCCGAAGCCCCCACTCCCGTACTTTTTGCGGCGTGGCCAAACTGGCACAATTTTGGAGAAACAATATGGCAACAACCGGCATCTCTTCCCCTGTATCTACCAACACTAACAGAACTTCGCTCTGGTCGAACATGATCTTTCAGAAAGTGCTCATGGCCGCCTCAGGAGCCGTCCTTGTCCTGTTCGTAGTCGGACATATGGCAGGCAACCTTCAGGTCTTTCTCGGACAGGACAAACTCAACACCTACGCCGAGACCCTCAAACAACTCGGCCCCCTGGTCTGGGTGGTTCGGACTGTGCTGGCGCTACTCGCCATCATCCACATCGTCACCGCCGTGCAATTGTATATCTACAACAAAAAGGCCCGTCCGGTGGGATATGAATTCAACAATACTGCGACCGCCACAGTCGCATCACGGACCATGATATGGAGCGGGCTGGCAATCGGTTTCTTTGTCGGCTATCATCTCGCCCACTACACCCTTCTAACTATCCATCCCGAGTGGTCTGAACTGAGGGACATGGAGGGACGCCCCGACGTCTATTCGATGGTCATCTACGGATTTCGAAATTACTTCGTATCGGGACTATACATCGTGGCGATGTTTCTGTTGGCAAACCACCTGAGCCATGGCATATCGAGCATGTTCCAGACACTTGGATTTGCAGGCCCACGATTCACTCATCGCGCCAAGCTGATTGGTTCGGTCATAGCCTGGATACTCTTTGCAGGCTATATCTCGATTCCGATAGCTATTCTCACCGGCATGATTGGCCTTTCATCAGAGGGGATGTAACCGATGATACTTGATGCAAAAATTCCATCCGGTCCCATAGAACAAAAGTGGGAGAATCATAAATTCAATCTGAAACTGGTCAACCCTGCCAACAAGAGAAAGTTTTCCGTAATCGTTGTTGGCACTGGCTTAGCTGGCGGCTCGGCCGCCTCTTCACTTGCCGAGCTTGGCTATAATGTCACTGCATTCTGCTTTCAGGACTCCCCTCGTCGCGCCCATAGTATCGCCGCACAAGGGGGAATCAACGCCGCCAAGAACTATCAGAACGACGGCGACTCGGTCTACCGCCTCTTCTATGACACCATAAAGGGCGGCGATTTCCGCGCCCGCGAAGCCAATGTCTATCGTCTCGCCGAAGTAAGCACGAATATCATCGATCAATGCGTCGCGCAGGGAGTGCCATTCGCCCGTGAGTATGGCGGCCAGCTGGCAAACAGATCGTTCGGCGGCGCACAAGTTTCCCGAACATTCTATGCGCGTGGACAAACAGGGCAACAACTTCTTCTCGGCGCCTACCAATCCCTTGCTCGACAAATCGGGTTGGGGAATGTAACGATGTATCCGCGCACCGAGATGCTCGATCTCGTGTTGGTCGATGGCCACGCCAAAGGAATCGTCGTCCGTGATCTCGTCACCGGACAAATCATCTCCCACAGCGCCGACGCTGTGGTGTTGGCAACCGGCGGTTATGGCAACGTCTTTTTCCTTTCGACCAATGCCAAAGGATGCAATGTGACCGCCACCTATCGCGCCTACAAGCGCGGCGCCCTCTTTGCCAATCCCTGTTTTACCCAGATCCACCCGACTTGCATTCCGGTCAGCGGCGACTATCAATCCAAATTGACTCTTATGTCCGAGTCGCTCCGCAATGATGGCCGCGTTTGGGTGCCGAAGCAAAAGGGAGACAAGCGCACCCCTGATCAGATTCTGGAAAGTGAGCGCGATTATTATCTCGAGCGTAAATATCCAAGCTACGGCAATCTTGCCCCGCGTGACATTTCATCCCGTGCCGCTAAAGAAGTCTGCGACGAAGGTCGTGGCGTTGGCGAGACCGGCCTTGGCGTCTATCTTGATTTTGCCGATGCCATCAATCGGGTCGGTGAAAAAGTCGTGGCCGAACGATACGGCAATCTGTTCGACATGTATGAGCGCATCACCGGTGAAAATCCCTACAAACTACCGATGCGCATCTTCCCAGCGGTCCATTACACCATGGGTGGATTGTGGGTCGACTACAATCTCGAAAGCACCATCCCCGGTCTTTTTGTATTGGGAGAGGCAAATTTTTCCGATCACGGCGCCAATCGTCTCGGCGCCAGCGCCCTCATGCAGGGACTCGCGGATGGATACTTCATCATCCCTTACACTATCGGCGACTATTTCGCACGCACCGGCGCGAAAAAACCGTCGACCGATCACGCCGAATTCAAAAAGGTCGAATCTGAAATCAACGACAAGACAAATCGCATGCTCGGCATCAAGGGGAAACGGACTGTTGATTCTTTCCATCGTGAACTGGGCAAAATCATGTGGGATAATTGCGGCATGGCCCGCAACGAAGCAAGTCTCAAGAAAGGAATTGCCCGCATTCCTGAGCTTCGCGACGAGTTCTGGAAAAACGTGAACATTCCGGGGAGCGGCGGCGAGTTGAACCAGACCCTTGAGCGCGCCGGACGTGTCGCCGATTTTCTTGAGTTTGCCGAACTGATGTGCCACGACGCCCTCACCCGCAATGAATCGTGCGGCGGACATTTCCGCACCGAGTATCAGACCGAGGATGGTGAGGCTAAACGCGACGACGCCAACTACTGCTACGGATCCTGTTGGGAATACAAGGGAGTGGGGCAGTCACCGGTCATGCACAAAGAGCCGCTGGCGTTTGAAAATGTCCATCTCACTCAAAGGAGCTATAAATGAACCTCACCCTCTACGTCTGGCGGCAGAAAAACCGTAGCGACAACGGGCGGATGGTGAAATACGACGCCGCCAATGTCAGTTCCGATATGTCATTTCTCGAAATGCTTGATGTTGTCAACGAACAGCTCGAAGCCAAAGGGGAAGACCCCATCGCTTTCGACCATGATTGCCGCGAAGGAATCTGCGGAATGTGTTCGCTCGTCATCAACGGCCTTCCGCATGGCGGACAAAAAGGCACTACTACCTGCCAGCTACATATGCGCCATTTTGAAGATGGCGACACTATCTATATCGAGCCGTGGCGCGCCCGCGCTTTTCCAGTATTGAAAGACTTGATTGTCGATAGGGACGCCTTTGACCGTATCATGCAGGCCGGAGGGTTCGTGTCGGTCAATGCCGGAGGCGCTCCTGACGGCAACGCCGTTCCAATTCCGAAAGATTCCGCCGAGCTTGCGATGGATGCCGCCTCCTGTATCGGCTGTGGCGCCTGCGTTGCCTCGTGCAAGAATGCCTCGGCGATGCTTTTTGTCGCCGCCAAGGTTGGGCATCTTGCTAATTTGCCGCAAGGAGAAGTCGAAATGGATACCCGTGTTCGCAATATGGTTGCGCAGATGCAGGAGGAGGGATTCGGAGGGTGCACCAATCAATATGAGTGCGAGGCCGTTTGCCCAAAAGAAATCAGCGCCAACTTTATAGGCTGGATGAACCGCTCGTATTTGAAAACCACTGTCCGCACCCCCTATCAAAGCAAAGCCGGCGGGGAGTAGGTGGCGCGTACTTTTTTGTAGTTAGGGTAGCGCGGGTTCTCCCTGTACCCGCGCTCTTCAAGTCTTTTTCTTCGTAGGGCGGGTTTGTCTTCAGACCCGCCATCTTTGCTCTTATCTCGAAGGATCCATTGGCGGGTTCGAGGACGGACCCGCCCTACAAAGACTCTCAACATGTCCCATCCCGCCTTTGGCGGGAGATGCGTTGTCTTTCAAACAGAATTGAGAAATCACTCCATGCCCCTCCCCGGCCAACTCCACCACATCGAACTCTATGTCAGCGATCTCAAGCGCTCCGCCGACTTTTGGGGATGGTTTCTTGAAACTCTCGGATACCAACTTTTTCAAACATGGGATAAGGGGCGTAGCTGGAAACTCGGCGACACCTATCTCGTCTTGGTGCAGGTTGAAGAGCGATTTACTGATATCCCCTACCATCGTTGCCGCGTCGGACTTAATCACCTTGCGTTCCATGCCGAATCTTGCAATAAGGTTGACGACATCCTCGAACAATTGAAAGCGCGAGGAGTGACAATCCTCTATCCTGACCGCTATCCGCAGAATTCCCACCCCTACGCCATATTTTTCGAAGACCCCGACCGGATCAAAGTCGAACTAATAGCACCGGAGTAGATGTATCTATTCTGTCATTCCCCTGCTTGCTCCTCGTCTGCTCTTGTAGGTCGGGTTCCGAACGAGACGAGCGGAGCGATGCGAGTAAGAAACCCGACAATTCTCCAATGACAGCAAAGAATGTCGGGTTTCTCGCCATCCGCCGAGGCGGATGACTCCGAACACCGACCTACGTCTGTTATTTCGAAGGATGCATTGGCGGGTTCGAAGACGGACCCGCCCTACCAAGACTCACCTCTCCGCCTCCGTCTTTCTACCGAACGTGGCATACAGAGCCGGTAGCACCACCAGAGTCAGTAGTGTCGAGGTAATCACTCCCCCGATCACAACAGTCGCAAGCGGTCGCTGAACTTCCGACCCGACACTCGTTGACAAGGCCATCGGCACGAATCCGAGCGCAGCCACAAGGGCCGTCATCAACACCGGCCTCAAGCGATTGAGGGCGCTTTCTTTCACGGCTGTATTCAGCTCGACCCCTTCGGATCGCAGTCGCTTGATGTTCGACACCAGCACCAGACCGTTAAGCACCGCAATGCCAAACAGTGCGGTGAAACCAACTCCTGCCGAAATAGAGAATGGCATGCCACGAACAGCCAGAGCCATCACGCCGCCAAAAGCCGCCAAGGGAACGCATGAGAAAATCAACATCGCATCCCGCGCTGACCCATAACTGATGTACAAAAGTCCAAAAATAAGTAGCAGAGCCAACGGCACGACGAGAAAGAGCCGTGTGCGGGCACGTTCAAAATTTTCGAATTGTCCGCCGAGCCGCACAAAATATCCGCTCGGAAAAGTCACCGAGTTCTTCAACCGTTCCTTCAGCTCTGAAACAAACGAACCGACATCCCTGTCGCGCACGTTACATTGTACTACGACCCTGCGTTTCCCCCACTCTCGTGTAATGGCAGCAGGACTTTCATCGAGCGTCGCCGTGGTCAGCCGATCCAATCCCACCAGACTTCCCAAAGGCGACCTCAGCAATATCTTGGAAATATCTTCAGGCCCCAGAAGGCGGGTAGTATCCACCCGGAGTGTGAGATCGAACCGTCGTTGATCCTCATTGACATGGCCGATGTCGATACCCCCAATGGCATGTATTGAAGTGAGTACATCCTCGGCGGTAAACCCGAACCGGGCGAGCCGTTGTCGATCTACAGTGAGACGCATTTGTGGCTGGCCGGTTGTCTGTTCCACCGTTACATCCTGAGCGCCGTGAATCTCCCGTACGACCTCTGCAATTTCTTCGGCTTTCGCTTCGAGAATGTTCAGGTCATCACCAAAAAGTTTGATGCCAACATCGGAGCGTATGCCGGCTATCATCTCATTCACGCGCATCTCAATAGGCTGGGTGAAAATGCGATTTTGCCCGGGCAAATCTTCGAGCAGACTATCAATAGCCGCCACCAAGTCGCCTTGCGACTCAACTTTGGTCCAATTCTCCTGAGGCCTAAGTGACATAAACATATCAGACAATTCAAGCCCCATCGGATCGGTCGACAATTCCGCCGTGCCGACCCGCGTCCAGACATGATCGATTTCATCGGGGAATGTCGATAACAGCAATTTCTCTATACGCGTATTGTACTCAACCGACTGGTGGAGCGATATGCCGGCGAGTCTGACGAAATTGATGACAATCGTCCCTTCGTTCATACGAGGTACGAACTCCGATCCAAGAGTCATGAACAGCGCAATTCCTGCCGTAGTCAACACCACCGCCCCGCCGATAACCTTCCTCCTCGACGTGAGAGCGAAGTCGAGAATAGGTTTGTAGGCGCAACGAAGCCATACCATGACGACAGGCTCCTTCTCGCGCATCCCCGTTCGCATGAAAGTTCCTATCAACGCCGGTATAACCGTAAATGACAAAAGCAATGAACCAGTCAGAACAAATACCACCGTGAGCGCCATCGGTCGAAACAACTCCCCCTCAATTCCCTGAAGAGAGAGAATCGGCAAATAGACGATGATGATAATCAACTCGCCAAACAAGGTCGGCTTGCGAACCTCAAGGATTGCATCCCTTATGATTGTAAGTCGATCTTTTGCCCCACCGTGAGACAATCGACGCACCGAGTTCTCGACCTGAATGACGGCATTGTCGACAGCCAGACCGAAATCGATGGCGCCGAGACTCATCAGACTTCCGATGATACCGACCCGCGACATAAGATCGAATGCAAAGAGCATCGAAAGAGGAATTGCCGAGGCCACAATCAGCCCAGCCCGAATATTTCCCAGAAACATGAAAAGAACGCCAATGACCAGCGCCGCTCCAAAGAACAGATTGTGCTCGACGGTCGACAGCACCTTTTCAACAAGATCGGTTCGTTTGTAGACCGGTTTCACGGTGATGCCCGCCGGACGCGTCTTCTCAGCCTCTTCAAGCCGCTCCGCCAGATTGCGTGTAATTCGGGCGGGATTTTCATCGATGATCATGAACCCCAACCCAAGGACCGCTTCCCCTTGCCCATTGTATGTAGATGCGCCCAAGCGAATCTCATGGCCTATGACCACCTCACCGATATCGGACACCAGCACCGGCACGGCATTCCGGGTCGCCACGACCATCGATTCCACCTGTCGAATATTTTCAATCACGCCGATGCCTCGGATAATGGTCATCTCGCCGCCGCGGACTATCTGCCCTCCGGGGACATTCCCCAGTCCCTCTTTAATTTCCTCGGCAACATCTTTGATTGAGAGTCCGTACTGCGCCACCCTGTCGGGGTCAAACAGGATGGTGTATTGCTTGACGAATCCCCCCCAGCTGTTGACCTCGGCGACTCCCGATACCGATTGCATCTGGGGTTTGATAATCCAGTCCTGCGCTGTGCGGGCATCGGTCTCATGCCCTGAATCGGCAACCACTATGTAATGAAAGACCTCTCCCAATCCTGTCGACACCGGCCCCAATAGCGGGGCGTCGATCCCTTCTGGCATTTCGGTGACGGCAAGTTTTTCAGTGACTTGCTGTCTTGCCAGATAGAGATCGGTTCCTTCCATGAATATTGCGGTGACCTGGCAGAATCCATACTTGGAGACGGATCTCACCTCACTCAGCTGTGAGAGTCCGGTTAGTGCCTGTTCGATGGGGTATGACGCCAGACGCTCAAGGTCCTCCGGCGCCCACCCGGGAGCAGAAACATTGACTTGCACCATGACAGGCGTAGTATCAGGAAAGGCGTCAAAGGGCAGATGCCACAGTGCGAAAACTCCCATGAGACTGACAAGCCCCGCGACAACGAGGATGAGCACCCTGTGGCGCAGTGATAGGTCTACTATTTTGTTGAGCATATCAGCGGCTACCCTATCGGCTCAACTTCGCAACATCCGGCGCCAATGCTCGATTTCTTAAGCTCGGTCTTGAGAAGAAACGATCCGCCGACGACCACATCCTCTCCGGCGTGGACTCCTGAGACTACTTCGTATACCGGCCCATCGCCGTTGAGCAGTTGCACCTTTCGAGGGCGATAGCGGTCGGACGACTCCCGCACAAAGACTACATTGCAACAGCCTTCCCACTGGACGGCGTCCCGCGGCACCAGAACAATCTGACGGTCATCACGCTGATGAATCCGTATCCGCCCAAGCTCACCGGCGCGAAGCCCCTCCGGGGCGGTAAGAACCTTTGCCCTCACGGTGCCAGTTCTCGACTGCATATCCAGAAACTTAG
>JBBTMW010000112.1:0-1899 GCA_038067995.1 Candidatus Zixiibacteriota bacterium | reverse complement strand
AAACTTCGACACCCAGTCGATTTCTCCCCCCACCTGATTCAATCCCCTGCCGTCGGAACTAAATGTCACCTGCTGACCCGCGTCAACTTTCGCGATGTTGTCTTCAGTCATCCGTCCTTCAATCCACAAGGCGTTTGGATTTGCGATGATTGCGAAGGCATCTCCGGCCGGGAGCAGTTCGCCTAGCTTGGCTCTGCGGTCGACAATCATTCCGTTGGAAGGAGATCTGAGCGCAAACTGGTTCATCATGCTTCCATGTTTGAGCGCCTCGTCGATATCGTTATTTGCCAGCCCCGCCGATAAGAGCATGGAACGTGAACGCGCCAATTCCGCCTCGGCTTGCGCGACAAGCGCTTCTTGTCTGTCAAATTCTGATTTGCTGATAAGTGTTCGCTCCAGTAGTTCTTTCCGGCGGACAAGCTCCTTTCGCTCAAGTTCTGCCGTAGATTGAGCGGTCATCAATGAGGATTTTAGCTCGCCTATCTCGGCAGATGTGACATAAGCCAGCACATCTCCGGCACGCACCCTATCCCCCGGCGATACCATCCACCTCGACACAAGAGCCGACACCGTGGACGTCACAACCGTCGCCTCGGCTTCGTCAAAGACAATTTCGGCTGGCGCCTCAATGATGTTGTCGAACTGCGAGCTACGAACTGTTTGACACATGATGCCCGCGCGTTCGGCTGTCTGGGTTGTCGCGAACTGAATGACGGCGCTATCGGTTGCGCAATTGGAGGCATTCGGACGAAAATAGAGAGAGACTGAAATATCCGATTTATTTGTCTCGGCCTGCTTTTCCCGATACAACGCCTCCTCGGGAAATATTATCCCCGGATTGCAGAGTCTGCACTGCGACTCAGGCAAGCCGTGTCCGGCGCACCAGTCTCCCGATGCTTTGAAGGTGTCAATTAGCGCCGGATTGCATTTGGAGCATTTCGATTCCGGAACGGAATGCTCGGCGCACCAGTCGATGGACAGCACCCGGCTACCTGGAGCGTTCTCTGAGCGGGAATTGAGTGTGTCTGCACGGGCATGTCCCGTGTGGTCATCAGTAACTGCGGGGGCCTTGGCTTCGTCACTACCACAAGACCAAAGAACCAGAAGACCTGCTGCAAGCAAAGCCGTTGAAAGAAAGTGTACAAGTCGAATCATATCGATGTCTCCGTCCCGAGGTGCGGTGCTCTCCGGCGCCAACTGATTTTGACGCACAGCGCTTTTCGACGCTGGGAATTTTCTAAATTGTTGAAAGAGGATTCGGCCGCTATACGCGGCCCGCGAGAGAGCTATGAAAGAATTTGAGGGGGATGATCAATATCGAAAGAGAGGCTTTGTTCGATCGGAAGAATTACGGCCCATGACGCGCTGATCGGCTTGGCGTCAATCGGACTGTGATCAAAATCTTGCATTGATACAAGATGAATTGTCGGCGCGCAATTGAGACAGGTACCGCTGTCGGAGCAGGACGAATCGCACGTATTGGTACAGTCGTCGCCGCAATTTCCGCCAAATGGATTGCTTTCGGCAAAAGCCGCCATGCCAAGAATGAGACTTGCCATGGCGAGAACCCAAAGGCAGTTATGGAGGGCTTTACGAAAGTTGACTGCGTTCATTGACTCTTATACTTATCCAGTTTCCGATAGTTCATTGGGGTACTATCGGCAAATATACACTAAATCCCAATTTTAGCAATCCGGTATTTGAGGGGGGGAGCCGTGGGGTCTGTCATTCCGGCCAAGTACTCGCGTAAGCGAGAACGCCGAGCCGGAACCCATCTTCATCTTTTCACTTGTCGCGCATCCGCTTCGCAGTGGGGTCATATTGCGTGAATTTTCGGAGGTACCGCACAACTTGTGGCTCGATCAATAGCGCCGAAATCGCCTGCGAAAAGCTACGATA
>JBBTMW010000111.1:0-17407 GCA_038067995.1 Candidatus Zixiibacteriota bacterium | reverse complement strand
ATCGTTATTTCTGGCGCGGGAAACTCTGAAGTCGATGCCAGTTTCCGGATGAACTGAAATGATTTCAAGGGTGTCAGCGCATTGAGGACAGTGAGGGTGAGGGAGCTGGGCATCTGTATATCCATGTCGACACCACCATCACCAGCGGTCCAGTGGTCATTCCATCCGAACATGATGCAGAGATACTGTGGTTTCATTTCTGAAAGGAGTCTGGAGCAGAGAATGCGTCCCTGATGCGACGAGTATCCGGGAACGCCGGCATTGATGACATCGTACTTCGCGGTGCCTTGAGTTTCATTCAGCATCGATTCAAGCGCTGTTGTCCAAATATACTGCTCCCTCACCGCCCACCCAAAGGTGCAGGAATTGCCGAGGGCCACGATGCGACATGCCGCATCCGGTTTGGGTTCCTCACCGCGAAGACCAGAGCTGTTAATGCGATAGGTCACCGCGCTGAATACTTGTGATGATATTTCCTGATTCGGTCGGAATTGCCAAAAGAGATCGTGATCCAGCCTGTATATCTCCGGAAAGTTGATGTCCTTATTGATGGGAAATTGTCTGCTTTTCGTGCGGACGTCAATCGAAGCCACGCGCACCCCTATCTCGACCGCGAGTAGTAGCACGGCGAGGGGAAGAAGTGAGAAGAGGAGCGTTCTCCCTATGTTCGTTGGTATGCGCCGCTTCATAAGGCATAAGAAACACATTGAATAAACGTGATGCAAGTCACGGAAAAAGTGTGGCAGAGCCGCCCACTTCGTGTTATCATGGGCGCAATTTTCAGGAAGGAACTATCTAGATGACAACTTACAATCGCGAACAACTGCTGAGATTTGCATCGGAGCGGGCAATCAACTATCTCGAGACGCTCCAAACACGTCGGGTGTCTCCATCCGAGGAATCTGCCAAACAACTGGCGACGCTACAGCATGCTTTGCCCAACGAAGGAACGGACCCCGGCGAAGTTTTGGAAACGCTCGATACCGTCTGTTCCCCGGCAACGATGGGGATGGCGGGCCCCCGATTTTTCGGATTTGTTATCGGCGGCGCCCTTCCGGTCACCGTGGCCGCCAATTGGCTGGCGACATCGTGGGATCAGAACACCGGCTACTTTGCCCCGACGCCGGCGACTTCGACACTCGAAGCGATCTCATTGCAGTGGTTGTTGGATATTCTTGGCCTTCCCAAAACATGCGGCGGCGGATTTGTCACCGGCGCGACCATGGCGAATTTCACCTGTCTGGCCTCGGCGCGCCATCATGTATTGGCAAATGCCAGATGGGATCTGAATGAACAGGGATTCAATGGCGCTCCCCCAATCCAGGTTGTTGTCGGAGGTGAGATTCATCCGACCGCGCAAAAAGCTCTAAGACTTCTCGGTTTCGGCAATAAGCAACTCGTTGTCGTTCCGGTGGACAGTCAGGGGAGGATGCGCCTTGATAAATTGCCCGCACTGAAAGCGCCGTGTATCGTGGTCACACAGGCAGGCAATGTGAATACCGGCGCATGTGACGCCATTGGAGAGTTATCCGATATCGCCCATGCGAGCGGAGCATGGGTGCATGTGGATGGCGCCTTTGGTCTTTGGGCGCGGGCGGTTCCTGAGAGGCAATATCTTGTAGATGGCATAGACAAGGCCGACTCCTGGGCCACCGACTGTCATAAGTGGCTCAATGTTCCATATGATAGCGGCATCGCCTTTGTCAGACATGAAGAGGCTCTGCGAGCATCGATGGCAATCACCGCGGCCTATCTGCCGCAGGATTCCGAAATTAGAAATCCGAGTGACTTCACTCCGGAGCTATCAAGGCGGGCACGGGGAGTTGATGTCTGGGCGGCATTACTCTCGCTCGGCAAACAGGGAGTAGCGGACATGGTTTTCAGCAATTGCAATTTAGCCGTTCGGTTTGCCGATCGATTGCGAGCTGAAGGATTTGATATCTTGAACGACGTTGTTCTCAATCAGGTTCTTGTGACATTTGGCGACGAATCGACCACGACTCGTATTATCGAGGAAATTCAGCGCGAGGGCACATGCTGGTGTGGCATCACCAAGTGGCAGGGAAAGACGGCTATGCGAATCAGCGTATCCTGCTGGGCTACAACTGAAAAGGATGTCGATACCAGTCTTGACGCCATTATACGCATCGCGCGCAAATTTGTCTGATGCTTGCACCACAAGTAACAAGCGCATGACGAGACTACACACTTGCCTAGTCCGAAGTGTTTTTATTTTCAATAAAATATTGCGTTGTAGCGCAATTTGGTCTTAGTTTTCTCCGTCTTACAATTTTGACATTTGATAATTTGCGTGTTCAACCTCACAGCAAAAGGAGAAGGAATGAAGAAGTGGAAACTCAGTATCGTGCTGGCGCCAGCGGCGATTGCAGTAGGCATAGGGGCCATCGCAATTGCACAGGGAACCGACAACTCTGCACAAGTAAAACGTGGCGAGTATCTGGTGACTGTCGGCGGATGCAATGATTGCCACACGCCAAAGAAGATGGGGCCGATGGGGCCGGAGCCGGACATGTCACGAAAGCTCATGGGACATCCGGCGTTGGAAATCATTCCACCTATTCCGACCGATGGGTTCGGGATGGGTAAGTGGATGGCCGCCACGAACGGACATCTGTCTGCTTGGGCTGGACCGTGGGGCGTGAGCTTTGCCGCCAATTTGACCCCGGACAATCTCACCGGTTCCGGAGCCTGGACTGAAAAGTCTTTTATGGATGCTCTGCGAACGGGAAAGCATCTGGGAACAGGACGGCCGATACTTCCGCCAATGCCATGGCCCAATTATGGCCAAATGACCGATGAAGATTTGAAAGCCATCTTTGCATACTTGCGGTCAATCCCGGCGATTTCGAACCAGGTGCCTCAGCCGATTCCGCCTCCGGCAAGCGGTCACTAAGCTACCAGTTCAATTTGCAATGGAAAGAGAGGTCGCATTCGCGGCCTCTTTTTTTTACCGACGAATCCGCCCACAAAGTGCAAATAGGCTCAGCGGGCTATTTCTCAAATTCGAAAAGGGGCATGGTCGCATAAGAAATCACAATGATAAAGCGACTCTACTCGATCAAGAACGAAACCTTGCTTGATCGGCCGTATGAGTCGACACAGACCAACTGATGCTCTCCGCGCTTGGGTGAACAAAAGGCTTTTTCACCCGATGCTGTTTTGGACAGTAGCGCTCCATCAAGAAACCAGTGCAGTGTTCTGCTGTCGGAAGAGCCGGTGGCCTCAATCAGCAGTTGCTGGTACTTTCCCGGGACTCGTGAGCGCAGAGCGTATACCGCTCCATTCTCTGGAGACACAATGACCGGGTTGTCGCCGTTGAATTCCCCCGTACAAAGGGGATTGTGGGGAGGGATGACCGCCGATGTGCCGCGCGATGTTCGCCACGCGGCCTGTCGTGGCGGCCAATGTTCTACAACCATTTCGCGAGTCTTTCGACCGTGACGACACGATGGACACAGCTGGTAGCCGGTTGACTGGTCAACAAGCAAGCGTTCATGGACTATGCATTCGTGATTGTCAGTGACGCCTTCGATATGAAAGTCGCTTATCCGGGTTTCGCAATCTTCGGAAGCAGGCATCCCACTGACGGCGCATACGTTATGAACAGAAACAGACGACGGCTTGGTAAACCACGGAGCTTCTTTCTCATTATAGAGCTGGTCGAATATGGTTAGCACAAGCGGTGCCGAGACCTCGGCTCCCACCAGGGAGACAGAACCTTCGGCGGAGAAATTGCCCGCCCAGACGCCGATGGTGTATTCGGGATTGTATCCTATCGCCCATGCATCTTTCCGTCCGTACGATGTTCCCGTTTTCCATGCGACCTTCGGCATGTCGGTCGTGAACTCCCAGCTGGTTGGGAGGTCGGGGCGTTTCAACTCTGTGAGAATGTCGGTTATCAACCATGAGGATTCAGAGGAAAGAAGACGCACCGAAGGATGCGGCGACTCTTCCTTGAAACATCGCCAGGGGATATACTCCCCTTGTCGTGCCAGCATTGCATACAGGTTGCTTAACTCAAGGAGATTTACCTCACACGAACCAAGCACCAGTGGGAGGCCATATTGAGGCCAGGGACGTGTCAAAGTGGTAATGCCGCCTCGGCGGAGAAACGAGTAGAGTTCACTGAGTCCCGTTTGTGATGCAAGATTGACAGCGGGTACGTTCAGCGACTGTGCCAACGCATCCCGGACACTTACAAGCCCTCGATATTCCTCATCAAAATTCTCCGGCATGTACCCAGCGTAGTTGATAGGCAAATCTTCCAGCATGAGCGACGGTGAGACAACGCCTTTATCGAATGCGATACCATACACAAATGGTTTCAGGGCAGAACCGGGGGATCGGGGAGCTAAGGCGCCATTCACCTGGCCGTGATGCGCCACATCTGTGAAATCCGCCGAGCCGACCATTGCCCGCAATTCTCCGGTCTTATTGTCGAGCACGACCAATGACAGATTATGGATGCCGCTTTGGTGCAGTGTATTTTGATACACTCGTGCCATCCGCTCACACATAACCTGCAGATTGTAATCAATAGTCGACTGGATTTCCGAGGCCTCGGGGGCAAGCTGAGCAATCGATTGGCAAAAATGAGGGGCAATTGATGTCGAAACCAGCCGCGAGAGAGGAATCTCCTCCTCTCTTGCCTGTTCATATGCAACGGAGTCTATCACACCGCGTGATACAAGAACATCAAGCACCTCCTCGCGCCTTTCTCTGCTTGCGGGGCTGTTTCTGTCTGGTCGGAAGCGATTGGGCGAGGATGGCACTGCGGTCATCAACGCACATTCTGACAGTGTGAGATTCGCCGAAGACTTACCGAGGTACAATTGTGACGCGGCCCCTATTCCCTCAATGTTTCCACCATACGGAGCGAGATTGAAATAGAGTTCCAGCAGTTCCGCTTTACTATAGGTCAGCTCAAGTTGGAAGGCGCGGAGGATCTCGATGCATTTGCCTGAAATCGTTCGCTCCTTTGGTTCCATCATACGAGCGATTTGCATCGTGATTGTCGAACCGCCCCGAACATATGTACCGGCCAGGATATTCTCCACTGCCGCTGAAATTAGTGAGACAGGGTTGACTCCCGGATGGTAGTAAAACCAGCGATCTTCACATTCGATGACGCTTCTAACCAGCAGTGGCGATATCTCATGTATCTTCACTGGCTTGCGCCAGAATCGATCCGACGATGTAAACATGCTCAGGAGTGTGCCACGACGATCATACACAAAAACGCTGTGGGCCTTGAATAGTTGCGACTCCGGCAGGGGAAATATCAGATAATGACAGATCGCGGCCACGACCACCAATCCTGCGACTATCGCCAGCGCCAGTGGGCGACGCTTCTTAATCCGGTCTTTCAGACGTCGCCACAATGCAAGAACAGAGATCATCACCGGTTCCCAACTATATCAGCGAATAATCATTCTACCCGAAGAGCCGCTTCCCGCGACAAGAGGATTATACATACACTCCGCCATCACAGGAGGGACGGCAAACGAACCGGAAGCTATTGCGCGAACGCTGTAATAGAAAGAGGCTCTATACCTTGCGTTCAGACGTGTAAAAATCAAAACCCGGTCGTCGCGAATATCCTGATAGTCTGAGTATTCCGCCCTAGCGGGAACCCATGATAAACGCGGCGTCGTCTTGAGTCGCGGGTTCTCTATTTCCAATCCGGCCGGGAGCATATCATTGATGACGATGTTTTCGAGAGGTTTGTCCATCGACTCAACCGTGATGACCCCAACCAGCTGTTGACCGATGGTTATGCTGTCGAGGTCGACAGGGTTGCCCCTGTCATCCACAAATGATCGCCTCACTCGTATGCCTCGCACATACTCAGGCGCCGTCGGTGAAAGGGGAATACCCGTCGCCTGCCAGAAATAATAACAGGGACCTTCGCCGGTTGTGAGCGAAAGAGAAATCTTCTTATCAGCAAGATCACGATCCTCTATACGATAGCCGTTTGAATCAATATGTTGCGGAGTCCTGCCCGCAATAGCCAGCACACCTGTGAATCCTCCGGCCTGAGTCGATTTGAAGTATCTCCCCAGCGCCGTCAGAGCGAAAGCATTCTCCTGTGTCGTATACCAGTGTCCAGCCTCGGCCCGTCCCATCAACGACTTCGCCACAACGTGGCTTGATGCTCCCTCTGGATCAATGGCAAGAAGGGCCTCAAGCAGAATGGCGTCGGTTCGAACGCCGGAGTTGTAGTAACCGCCCGTTTCCGGCTCAAAGAGATTCGGCTGTATTGCCGCCGGAACCAATTGACGTGCCTCGACGAGATTGCCGGTCAATGCCAGTGCGTGAGCGGCCTGATATTTGGTGAATTCAGGAAGAGTCGCGAATGAAAGATTCTTCAGATAGTTGATCGATTTCTTTTCAAGTTTTCCAGTTCGCGCCAAAACCAAAGAAGCGTACACGCGACAGGTAACATTATTTCCGATTGCCGTTTTTCCATTCGCTATCGCTGAAAGGTGATCCTCTATTTTATTCAGAGCGCCTTTGTCGATAAAGTAACCGGCCTTGGCGGCCTCAAGAAGACAATGTGAGGCATAAATAGTTACCCACGGATCCCCGTAGTTGCCCCCCGGCCACATCGAGAAAGAATTGTCCGGAAGCTGAAAATCGAGCAGTCGGTTAATCCCCTGCCGTATGTAATAATCGGCTCCGGATCTGCCAACAAGAGCCGGGTCGGCGATACGGGCCAGATCATCAAAAAAGAGGAGCGGCATGATTCGTGATGTCGTTTGCTCGAGGCAACCATACGGGTATGAAAGAAGATATTGAATATTTCTTCCGAACGAGGTCGCGGCAAGGGAGGATGTCTGAATCGTGTACTGATCTGTCCCACTGATCCACTCCCCCGGAAACATAAATTCCACCGGATGAGCCTGCGTTACAATTCCCGAACCAAACTTTGTCACCGGTGGCACCGCCGGTCGGCATGGCAACTCAAATGTGATGTAGGCCGAATCCAAAGTCGTCCGCGCGATGGCGCGAATGTTCACCTTCCCCACAGCCTGATCGGCTTTCAACTGAAAGACAGCCCGGCTTTCCGTTGAGGATGGAACATGAAGGATCTGAGACGACGGCGACACCGATTTCATCGGACCATCCATATTGAGCGCAACGGTGATATCAGCGGCCACAGCAGTATTGTTGAATACTGTCACCAACCCGTTGATCTCATCCCCCGGAGCCACAAATCGGGGGAAATGCTCCTGCACTATAATGTTGTCTCGTACCAGCATCTCTCTCGAAGCGCTTCCGAATTTGTCACGACTCATTGCTACGGCGTTCAATATGAGTTTGCCGTTGAATTCAGGGACATCGAATGTCACGCTGGCCTTTCCATCCGGGGCCGTTTTCACGACGCCTGACCAAAGAGACACGGGCTTGATCCGCTTCCCGGCAAAGGGATTGAGATGTTTGAGGCGACTCTGCGCAAATTTTCTGTCCCCCGCAGGCGAGAGATGACTTTCAGTCCGATTCACACGAGGATACAGATATGAATACATGTCATACGCCGCCAAGTAGGGCTTTCGTTTGCCATAGAAGAATGACATCGGATCCGGTGTTTTAAAATCGGTGAGCTGAATGATGCCCGCATCGGTCGCCGACAGCGTCACCTCGGCAGAAACCGCGCTTCCTACATCTATCTGTACAGTCATCTTCCGTCTCGGCGTGATAACTTCAGGGGCTGAGAGAGCAACCTGAAGTTTGCGCGACTGCGTGACCAAAGATATTGGCGTCAACCCGAAGGCTCTAGCCGGAAGATTTGGTTCCAATGACAAGGCCGGACGAATGATCGCGGCAGTAATGTACGCGTTAGGGAAAAACTCTTTTTGCACCGGAAGATCGATGACGGCCGTATTCTCGGCCATTTCGCGCGACATGGTCGTCACGATGCCGTCCTTCTCGACTGTCACAAGCAAGGTGCCGCCAAAGGGCGCCCGAACCTGAAGATGGGCGACATCACCAACTGCGTATGCCTCTTTGTCGAGGGCAAGCTCGATTCGGTCAGGATTTTTCAACGCCCACGGCGCCCACCCCCACCCGGAGGCATAGAACTCGACCTTCGACGAATGACCTCCGCTTGGATCCTCGGCGATGACGGCAAACTGGCCATAATCATGAGGGGTGAACGATATAGACCCCCCCGAAGCGCCAACTGCTACGACCGAGGAATCTATCTTTACCATTTGACGTTCCGACACCCACCGGTATGCTCCGGATTTCTCCGCCCTGAACAACGTGTGATAGATGATTTTGTAAATCGATACTTTGCAGGTATCAAGGCTGGTCGGCTTCATATCGCGATCGATGCAGACCATTGCGATTGCCACCGGCTCATCTATCTTGGCGTAGTTGTTAACGCCGGCTCGCATCCCCAGATATCGTGAGTACGGATGAATTAATATTTCGGTATAGCCACTTACTCCACGTCCACCAGCCTCAGAGACAGTCGTTGCAACCAACCCCTTCAGCGCGGAAGGAGCGCGCAATCCCGAAGGAACCAGATAGCTCCAATCATGTTCTCCATTTTCGCTCAACTCGGCTTCACCGAATTCGGCAGTTATGGTGTTGAAGGTTCTCTCGGAATTATTAAATGAATACGATTGGTAGTTGGCTGGTTGTATCAGACTCGGCTCGATAGTAATTTGTCCGGTCGCGCGATAACTGGCCGCAGGAGGACCAAAAAGAAAGCGTCCCTCCACATGAGCCTTGACGGTATCACCAGCGCCATATTCATTTCGTGGCGTCGCAACTGTCACCTTGATCTTATCCGGGACAAATTCCTCCACGAGGAATTCGTAGCGGCCGATGGTGATGTCTTCCCCTATCATCGCCGCTACGCTGTATTTGCCGGTCTGCGCAAAATCAGGGATAACCCAGGTCAGTTCCGAAGTTGCTCCTTTGTCTGATGCCTCCAGCCGAAAACTCTCCTGCTTGCGTCCACGGGAGTCGTTTACGATCAGAAAGTATGGGAACGTAGGCGGGAGGGTCACATCCTTGCCGCGAACAATTGACGCCAAGTGCACTGTATCCCCAGGGCGATAGACGCCACGGTCGGAATAGAGAAACGCTTCGTAACCATCGGACAGGTATGGCCGTCCCGAGACATCAAAATCGGTGATTGGAATCAGTGACTGATCGAGCCTAATATATGACAAATCACGCTGAAGTTCACCGGTAATTACGAAAGGCTCAAACCCTTCAAGACGATGCTTGATATCCGGGAACATCGCTATGCCGCGAGCGTCGGTCGTACCAGAAACGAGGGTTTGATTGTTCTTGCTGATGAGCGAGACCTTGACGCCCCCAAGGGGTTTGCCCGACGCAAGGGAATGGGTCCACACCATCATGAAATCGTCGGCCAGACGGGCGCTCATGCCAATGTCAGTCAACAGCACAAAACGGTTATCACTTGTCCATCGCTGATCTTTGTCTCTGACCGAGACCTTGAAAAGCCCTTTGGCTGAATCTTCGATGAGACCGGCAAGGTCGATAGTCGTGGTCAAGGCCTTGTTAGGGGTATACTCCAGCGACTTGTCCCGCGTTAACATCTTGCGGCCGTAAATACTGGTCCGATTCTCATACCAGTAATCATATTGATAGCCGTAGCCGCTCATGAGAAAGAAAATGATGTTGTTTGCGAAAATCTGCTCGACTTCTACCGATAGTTTTTTGACATTCATCGTGCTGATTTCGACAAGGCCGTTCCCACTACGAGGGAGGAAAATGCCATTTGATGTAAATCGCACCGAGGGCCGCAACTCCGGAATCTGAACTGCCTGGGCAAAATCGGCATCCAGCTCAACGCCGGATCGGGATTTGAGTCCCTTCTTGATGACAACTGTGTAATGCTCGCCCGCCACCAGGTCACCACGAATGAGAACTTCATATGGTTGAATTTCAACCCGCGCATTTGCCAATGGTTCTACAAAAATCAAGTCCTTGTTGTTATCCGGTGCGATGCTTTGGTTGAAATTGATGGTGATAACTGATTCATTCCCCGACTGATCTCCTCTGACATCATCGATCCGGAGCGGTGTTTGCGCCTCAACCCGGATCGGAAGGGAGATTTCGTTTTCCATGGGCATTGTGCCGGCAAGACAGCGAACGCCCCGCTCAATCACCAGCTTGTACAATTGTTCCTTCCTGGTTTGAGGAAAAGGCTCGCTTGTGATACGAATTACCCCGGTCTGCGGTGACGATGTGGAATATGAGGATACATCCTCATTCCGTCGCCCCAGGGATCGCTCGGCATCGTAGGCTGGCGTGAATTGCAGAGAGCTTCTTTCAGTATATCCTCCGCTGACTATCGATATTTTCCCTTTGAGAGCTTCAAGCGAGACGTCGCAATTGAAACGCAACCACACCGACAGGCGCACCTGCCCGGGTGCGTCTTCCACCTGATCCACCGAGTTCCGCGATTGCTCCAACGCGACAATCGGCGTGCGGAATTTGAACCACTGCGTGTGCAGTATCTTCAGCCCCGACGCCCACATCTTGTCAGACTTGATTTCGGCGACGTATTCGGTCGATGGACGCAAGGGGACATCGGGAAATATGCGCAGAGTAGAGACATCGACCCACCGTACTATTCCCGGAATTGCGGGCTCAATCTTGATTGGCGGAGCAAGTTCGGGCTGATTGATTGCTTCGGGCGCAACCATCGCCTTTGAGAAGACGATGGTGATATTTGTCGTCAGACCGCTTACGCCTATCGGATCAAACGAGTCAACCCGTATCTCATTGTCGGGCAATCCGACCGTAAGCGATGTCAGCAATATGACAGCGAAGCCGATGAACATGAGGGCCGCTTTCATGAAGGAAATGCTGAACTGTGGATGTGAACTGCGAAGGCGAGTCAGAAACTGTGTCATACCGTCCTCCCAGACGAGTGGCGCACCCGACTGTATGCCGAGGCGCTATTATGTGGACTTTTCACGTATTTTCGCGCATGTGAACATTGTAACGATAAGCATCACAAGTTCGTAACGCAAGATGGCCGAATTGTGGGGGATTGAATAGAAATATGCTGAAATTTGTGGGCGGCAGACGTCCGGTCTGCCCCTTTACTCATTCATTTAATCTGCGCTTGGAAGACTCTTCAACACCCAGTTTCGGTGAAATAGCCGATAGCACCCCGCTATGGGGCTTGTTGAAAAACCTGTCAATTCTCACCGCGCCCTCACAGTTGTCACTCCCGCGAAAGCGGGAGCCTATCTAACTCCTTGTAAGACAAGATAGGTTCCCGCGTACGCGGGAATGACAGAAAAGAGCATTTCGTCAAGGCATACTTTTTCAACAAGCCCCTATGCGGTGTGGAGGATGCATCCCCCCACCGCGAAGCGGTGGGATACCCCGATCATGACGCGGTAGTATCTACAGCCCCTGCGCGACCCGGTGCGACTGCTTGATGCAGTCGTTCAACCCTACACCATAGTAGGCGTTGCCCGTGAGATAGAGCTTTCCGAGTTTCTGCAGTTCGTTTTCGATACGCTCGATGCGATCGGCGTGTCCGATAACATATTGAGGAATGCCCCGCTCCAATCGATAAATCCTGACCATGTCCGGATCTTTGGAAAGGCCAATAATGTCACCAAGTTCCTTGCATACGATTTGCTGAAGCGCATCGTTCGACAGATTCACCGAATCGCGGTCGCCATCGCCACCAATCATGGTGCGAAACTGTACTTTGTGCTCGGGGGCGCGATCACGGAAGATCGAAGATGTCCAAATTGAGCCCATGATTCGGCGTTTTTCCTTTTGCGGGACAAGAAAACCAAAACCATCAAGATTACGACGCACCGCCCCGGCATCATATCCGAGACACACGACCGAGATCGGAGCGTACGGAATCCCTTCCAACCCATTCGCAAGTGCATCGGACATCGGACGAACCATATCCCCTGCCGAATAGGACGGTGTGGCCACAATCACCGCACCCGCCGAATGACTTTCACCATTCGCAAAAGCAATTGCGAATCTGTCATTCGCACGCTGGACCGAAATGGCCTTCGCGCCCTTTATGATGCTCTTTGCATAGCGTTCATCCAGTCGCATGATCACCGCGTCCAGTCCGCCATGAAACGAAGTAAGCCATCCCGTCGGTCCCCCCGGACTCCCTTTTTTCTTGCCGTCAGCCCGTGCTTTCTTGCCCCGGGCGATCATGGCTTTGGTGAGCGAACCGTATTCCGATTCCATCTCAGTCATGATTGGAAAGCATGATTTGAGTGATAGCCGCTCGGCCATGCCGCCGAAAATCCCTGAGACCATCGGCTGTATCAGATAGTCCGCCGCCTCACGTCCGATTCGCCGTTTGCCGAAATCGTAGATCGATTCGTCGTCGGTTGATGTTTTCCGGGGAACGAATGGTTCGCAAAAGACGCGGAGTTTGCCAGAGAGGCTCAGAACATCCGACGTCAGAAACGATTGTGGCGACATCGGCACGGAGCGAAGTTTTCCTCCGCGAAGAATGAAGCGATTGCTGACATTGTCTCTGGCCCGCTCAAGCTGATCAGATAATCCCAGTTCATGACACAATTGAAGAGTAAGTGGTTCGCGATCGAGAAACCCATTTGGACCGCGGTCGAAGCTGTAGCCGTCTACCCGGTCGGTTGCAAGTGTCCCGCCGAGGCGCTGTTCTGATTCAAAGAGAGCAATGCTCAGATGCGGTTTGAGCCGTTTGATAAAATGAAGCGCTGAAAGTCCCGATATTCCTCCGCCAATGATGTCGACATCAGTGCTATTCATGGCTAATCAGGTTTTGCTTGATGATTCCCGCCAGCACTTCGGCAAATCGCGGATCATCATTGAACATCGGCATGCGGCGAATCCTCTTGCTACCGCTTTCACCCATCAACTGCGGCAGTTCGATATCGATTTCATAGAGGGTTTCAATATGATCGCAGACAAAGCTGATGGGGACGACGAAAATTCCGCCCGACGTTTCGTTCAGCAGACGTTTGGTTTCGTCGATCGTATCTGGCCCAACCCAGGTCACCGGCCCGGAACGGCTTTGGAACGAAATGAAATAGGGACGCTCTCCGGCGGCCAGAGCGGCGGTTTTTTTGACCTGATCAACATAAGGGTCACCCTCGTCGACAAATTTCTGAGGAAGGGAATGAGCGGAAAAGAGCAAAACGTCATTCTTAGCGATATTCTTTTCGATATACTCGCCCATGAGTCCGGCATAATCCGGATTGTCGTGGAAATCTGATATAAACGTCGCAGAAACCCCGGGCAAAGCACGAAGTGTGTCCCTCGCGACCAGAAACGATGAGCCGGTAGTGGCGGTGCTGTATTGAGGATACATCGGCAAGAAGAGAATCCGGCGACAGCCATCGGCGTGCGCCTGCTTGATGGCGTTCTCGGTCATCGGACGGAAATACCTCATCCCCGCATAGCAGTGCACCTCGATCGATTCCTTTTTCAACTGCCGTTCAATAAGTCGTCCCTGCGCTTCGGTCCATTTCACCAGCGGTGACTTCCCTCCAATCAACGTATAGTGGTCTTGCACCTTTTTGGTTCGCAGGCGCGATATCATCCACGCGAACGGCTTCTGAAAAAGCGCGCCTCCGGGAAGGCGTATAATAGCCCGGTCGGAGAAAATGTTAAAGAGAAAGGAGGTGATATCCTCGATGCTGTCAGGTCCGCCCATGCTGAGGAGAATGACTCCAATCTTTTCTTTTGAATTGGTCGGCATCTATATCGTCCTTGAGTAGGTGGCTTTCGGTTTTGAATCGGCGCTATTGAGATAGGCGTCGAAGGTCATCGCGATGTTGCGCACGAAGGTGCGTCCAAGCGGCGTAATCTCGATCCCTTGTGGATTCAGCGTGAGAAGTCCATCGCTGACAAACTCTCCCAATGATTCCCGCTCCGTGGCGAAGTACGAATCAAACTCAACCCCGAAGCGCTTACGGAAACTGCCATACTTGAGTTGGAAGTTGCACATCAGATTGGAGATAACGTATTGGCGGACCAGATCATTCTGCGACAACTGCATCCCCCGATAAATGGCGCATCCCTTATCCTCGATTGCCTTCGCATACGGATCGACCTTCGAGATATTTTGAAAGAATGAATTGCCGATGTATCCAATGGCAGACATACCGAATCCAATCATCTCGTCTGCCGATTGAACGGTATAGCCCATGAAATTGCGGTGCAGACGGCCGTCGGCCTGAGCCAGTGACAGTTCATCATCGGGTAGCGCAAAATGATCAATCCCAATCTGGTGATAACCGGCTGTGATGAACATTTCCAAAGCTGTCAGGAACAGTTCATACTTGACTGCCGGAGAGGGGAGGTCTTCGGGATTAATCTTCTTTTGATGTTCCAGCATATTTGGAAGGTGGGCATAGGAATATATCGCGAGGCGATCCGGCCGCATGGCGATAACCTTCTCGATAGTGTCTCTGAACCCGGCTACCGTCTGACGGGGAAGGCCATAGATGAGGTCAAAGTTTATTCCGCGGAACTTGAGCGACTTCCCATAGTCCTGCGCCGCGGCAACGACTTCCTGCGGCTGAACCCGCCCAATGGCTTGTTGTACCGATGGATCGAACTCCTGCACGCCAATTGAAAGTCGGTTGAACCCGCGGCTCGCCAGCATATCCAGTTGCGCCCTTGTTGTAACGCGCGGATCGATCTCAATCGATTTTTCACAATCCGGCAGAAAGGTGAATCGCGAATCAAAGTGATCGAGAAGGCGCGATAACTCATCAACCGTAAGATGGGTGGGCGTCCCACCCCCAAAGTGGAATTGATTCACTTTAGTCCGTGATCCCAGCTGGTCGGCGGTAGCGTCGATCTCTCTCATGAGCGTCGTCACATACTCTCCGGGTCGGGATGGCTGATTGGTAATAAATGTATTGCATCCACAATACAGACAACGTTGACGACAGAAGGGAATATGGCAGTACAATGAGAGAGGCACCTCGCTTTGCGACGCGGCTTCGCGGAGGGTTTGGTGATAAACCTCAGGACCGACTTCGGTTGACCAGACCGGCGCGGTGGGGTAGCTGGTATATCGCGGACCGGGGCGGTCATACTTTTTCAGCAGTTCCGTATATAACGACATGTTGGCGGCTGACGACATTATTGCTCCCTTTCGTATCCATGAACTGTTTCAACCATTGCCTCTACCGATTCAAGCGGTGTTTCAGGCAGGATGCCATGTCCGAGGTTGAATATCACGTTGTCGTGCTTATCTAAATTGTCCAAAATCTGAAGGGTGCGCTCGATAACATGTTCACGCGATCCAAACAGCACCGTCGGGTCCAGATTCCCCTGAACAGCTTTGCCGGGGAGGGCTGTCGCTACTCTATTCAGACAGACTCGGTAATCCACGCCGACGACATCGCAATCGATATCCTTGATAATTTCTAGATATGGCGAAATGTTATTGACAAACAATATGCGCGGAACTCCCGAGCGTTTGAGCTGACCGAAAATCGCATTGACCGGTCTGGCGGTATACTGCGAAAAGTCCTCGAATGAAAGAATCCCATCCCAGCTTGAAAACAACTGCACCGCGTCGGCGCCGGCCTCGATCTGCATCTTCAAATAGCGGGCGATGACGTCACTCAGGAAATCAATCAGCTCTTCGGCGGCTGAAGGGTATTGCTGGAGAAACTGTTTGGCCTTATCGAAAGACTTCGATCCCTTCCCTTCGATGAGATAGCAAGCTAACGTGAATGGCGATCCTGAAAAGCCGATCACGGGGGTATCAGGAAGGGTCTGCTTGATAAGTCGAATTCCATCCGCCACGAATGAGAACTCTTTGGTAACATCAAAATCCCTGAGCCGTTTGACGTCGTCGGGTTGCCGCAGAGTGAAATCAAGTTGCGGACCCCCTTCAGGAAATGCCACTCCTACACCCATCGGCTCAAGAAGGGTAAGGATGTCTGAAAACAGGATGGCGGCGTCGAGATCAAAGCGTGCAATCGGCTGACGCACCACTTCGGCTATCAGTTGCGGAGTTTTGCACAATTCCAGAAACGATACCCGCTCACGGACCGCGCGATACTCAGGGAGATAGCGTCCGGCCTGACGCATAATCCAGATCGGGATCCGTCCGTCATTTTTACCCCAGCATGCTTTTATGAAGCTTCCGTTTTTCACACCCACACCGGGCTTTCAAGTTTGATGATGGAAGCAAGAGTTGTCGCCGCCCGGGTGAGTGTGGCCTCGTCATGAGCCGAGGATAGAAAGCAGACTTCATAGGCTGAAGGCGGGAAGTATATGCCCGCCTCCAAAATCTTTTCATGCATCTTGTTGAAACGCGTAACGCCGTCGGGATTGATGTCATCAGCAGACCGGGGAATTTCCCACTGAAAGACGATCCAGAACATCGAGGCCATGCCGGCGATATTGACATTGCTCCCCTTCAGTTCGCCCATCAGCTGACTGACAAAACGTCGATTTCTCTCCTCCAGTTGCGCATAGATGGTTCCGTCTGCCAGTTTTTTGAGCGTCGTGAGTCCTGCTACCATCGCAACCGGATTGCCCGACAGCGTTCCCGCCTGATAGACCGGCCCTAACGGGGAAAGCATATCCATGATCTCGGCCCGTCCGCCAAAAGCTCCAACCGGCATACCGCCGCCGATGATCTTGCCATAGGTAAGGAGGTCAGGACGAATACCGTAGTAGGCCGCGGCTCCACCCAGTCCAAGCCGAAATCCGGTGATAACTTCATCGAATATCAGGAGGGCGCCGTATTGTTCGGTCAGTCCACGCAGGAGACGGATGAAGTCGTGTCGTTGTATGAGCAGGCCATTATTCGCAGGAATTCCCTCAATAATAACTGCCGCCAGTTTGTCGCCATGCTTGCGAAAGAAATCAGTCAATGATTCTTCATTGTCAAGTGGAAGCACGGCCGTTTGGCTCGTAATCGATTCAGGTACTCCGGCCGATGACGGGCTTGAAAAGGTTACAAGCCCCGATCCCGCTTTGACGAGCAGATGGTCACTGTGGCCGTGGTAGCATCCTTCGAATTTGAGTATGAGGTCGCGCTTGGTGAATCCCCGTGCCAACCGGATAGCCGACATGACCGCTTCGGTACCGGATGAAACAAAACGAATCTTTTCAACGGGATCCACATTCTGCACGATGAAATCGGCCAGCTGATACTCCAGCTCAGTGGAAGCACCGAATGTCATCCCGCGTTCAACCTGTTTCTTAACAGCGTCGACAACATCGGGATCGGCGTGCCCATGAATCAGCGGTCCCCACGAGCAACAGAAATCCAGGTAGCGATTGCCATCGGCGTCAAAGAGATAGGCCCCTTCACCGCGGTCGATGAATCGCGGCGTGCCACCCACGGCTTTGAATGCCCGTACTGGCGAATTGACGCCGCCGGGAA
>JBBTMW010000110.1:0-7208 GCA_038067995.1 Candidatus Zixiibacteriota bacterium | reverse complement strand
ACAAGGGAAACAGCTGGTTTGAAACGATCAAGTCCTTTCCGGAAAACAGCGAGATTGACGTGCGTTTGCATTTCAAAACCTCCAAGCCCGTGGCCGCGGATGCCATGCAGAATCCATACAGCTTTTTCCATACCTATCATTATTCTCTCTCGACTCTGCCGACAACCGATTATGTACCCCGTCTCGCCGACGATCGCGTCGGTCATTTCGTGACAGTTTTCCAGGACTACTCAACACTGGATACAGTCACACCGTGGGTGCGATTTGTCAATCGCTGGAACCTTAAAAAGAAATTCCCTGATTCAGCGATGTCCGAGCCGGTGGCGCCAATCGTCTACTGGATTGACAACACCGTTCCAACTGAATACCGCGATGCGGTGAAAGAAGGAATCGAGTTCTGGAACAAGTCCTACGAGAAAATCGGATTCCGCAATGCCGTCGTGGCCAAGCAGATGCCTGACACCGCCGATTGGGATCCAGCTGATGCGCGATATAGCACCGTGCGCTGGATGCTCACCGGAACCTACGCCGTCGGTCCGAGCCGAACCAATCCATTTACCGGCCAAATCTATGATGCCGATGTTCGCGTGGGGGCAGATTTCCTTCGCGCTATGTTTAATGACGTCAACTACGAATTGAAGCCGTTGGCATTTGACGGCAAACTATTTGTGGAAGCCAACGAATTTGGCGACGGACCTGTTAACAGCCGCAACTGCAACTACGGCGCATCGTCTGCGCGTCAGGCGATGTTTGGTTTGAATGCCCTTCTCGCAAATTCGGGCGATCTGGCAAACAAGGATTCCCTCACTCAGCAATATGTTCATGAGTATCTCGTCGAATTGATCGCTCACGAAGTTGGCCACACCCTTGGCTTCCGCCACAATTTCAAAGCTTCTACCATATATTCCCAGACCGATCTCGACGACGTAAACTTCACTCGTTCCCATGGTACGGTCGGCACAGTGATGGAATATGCACCAGCCAATATCGGACTCCCCGGCGGCGGTCAGGGTAATTACTTCTCCCCTGTTCCCGGCCCCTATGATGACTGGGCCATCGAGTATGCTTATAGTGACTTTGGAGCCAAGACGACGTCCGAAGAGTTGCCAAAACTTCAGGCCATAGCTTCCAAAGCGTCACAACCGGAGTTGGCCTACGGTACTGATGAAGACAATTTTGGCAATACCTCTAAGGCCATTGATCCTAATTGCAACCTGTTTGATCAGGGGAATGATGTTCTTGGCTATTGCGAGCGAAAACTTGCTCTTACAAGAAACGTGATGAAGAATGCCATGACGAAGGCGGAGAAACCGGGTTCGAGCTATCAGGAAGTTCTTCGTGTTTTCTCCCCGGCAATGAGCGGGTACTTTTATAGCGGCATGTATGCCGCACGGCAGATTGGCGGAATCTATCACTTTCGTGACCACGCCGGCGATCCGGGTGGACGCCTACCCTTCAAGCCAGTTCCCGCATCGGTGCAGAAAAAGGCGCTGGCTCTTCTGAAGGACAACATCTTTTCGGCCAATTCATTTGATTTCGCGCCGGAATTGCTGAACAAACTTCAGCCCAACCGGCTACCGGATTTTCAGTGGACCCAATACTCAGTCGCGCAAATCGACTATCCGATTCACTCGACTGTGCTCGGAATTCAGAATATCGTCTTCTCGACGCTCTATTCGGGCTACACTTTGAACCGCCTCCTGGATAACCAGGAGCGGATCGGAGCTACCGATGAGAAGTTCACGATGTACGATCTTTTCACGGAACTTCGCCGATCCATCTGGAGCGAACTTTCGGGAGGATCAAGCATCAACGACTTCCGCCGTCAGTTACAGATGCTCCATATTCAGTACCTGACTGCGATTTATCTGAGCGCTGGAAACATCTTCCCGACCGATGCCAAAACGCTTGCAGCGAATGATCTCGACATCATCGAAGAATCGTCGCGCAATGCCATTGGCGCCGGAACACTCGACGGTATGTCCCGAGCGCACCTGAATCAGGTAATCAAGCAGATTCAGGCCGCTAAGAATGCCCGCCGTGATTTTGCGAGTCCCCTCGGCCTAAAATAAGAGGTCGAGTACATTGCATTTGATACTATTTGCGGAACCTTGTTCAACACAGGGTTCCGCTTTTTTATGGGAAGGATGTGACACCTATGAACGATGCCCTTCAGCTCCTAAAAGACCACGTTTCGGTGCGCCAGTTCACCGATCAAGACATCTCTCCTGAACAGGAACAGGAAATTGTGGAAACCTCCCGGCGGTCGCCGACTTCTTCGAATCTTCAGACATATTCCATCATTTCCGCGCGAAACGCCGAAACAAAGCGATCCCTCGCAGAGTTGTGCGGTGGGCAGTCGCATATAGAAAAGTGCCCATTGTTTCTTGTGTTCGTAGCCGATCTCTATCGACTTCACGCTGTAGCAAAGCGAAAGGGGTATCCATTTCAAGGGGATTACACCGAATTCTGCCTGGTTGCAACAGTTGATGCGTCGCTGGTGGCTGGTCGCGCATTGATGGCGGCACAGGCGTTGGGGTTGGGCGGAGTCATGGTGGGAGCGATTCGGAACAATCCAGACGAGGTTTGCGCTCTGCTTTCATTGCCGGAGTATGTGTATCCTATGATGGGAATGTCCCTGGGCTATCCCGCGAAACTGCCTCAGCCCAAGCCTCGAATACCAATTGAAGGAGTATGGTATCACGAGAGATACGATGATTCCTCCCATGAAAAGGCGTTAGCGGAATATGACGCCACTATTGTTAAGGGCGGTCATCTGGCTGGAAGAGAGGTCGAAGCAGAACTCTATCCGGCATTCGAAGGCGTTTACTCCTGGAGCGAGCACTCAGCGCGGCGTATGGCGAGCACCTCGCCAACTTCCTGCCGTCCCTCAATGCTTGAATTCCTGCGGAGTCGTGGTCTTATGCGCCGCTGACCTTATTTCGCACTCAGGCCGTTCTTGCCATTGCGCTGGGCATAGAACTGCTTGACATAAGTCCAGGCGTCGACCGCTTTGTCGCAATAGGTGAAGAGCTTGAGATCGTCGGCGTCAATCGTCCCCTCTTCGACTAGGGCATCGAAATTGATGAGCTTCCGCCAATACTTTTCACCAAACAAGATGATAGGAAGCTGGGGGACCTTTTTTGTCTGCACCAGCGTTAACGCTTCGAACAATTCATCAAGAGTTCCGTAGCCTCCGGGAAAGGCGAGCAAGGCTTTTGCCCTGAGAAGGAAGTGCATTTTACGGATGGCAAAATAATGGAATTGTAAGCAAAGCTCCGGAGAAATATAGGCATTCGGCTCCTGCTCCATTGGCAGGGTGATGTTGAGGCCAATCGACTTTGCGCCAACATCCCACGCGCCGCGATTGGCAGCCTCCATGATTCCGGGGCCACCGCCGGTGACGATGACATATTGACTGTCATTGTGCATCTGGCATTCAGTCGAAACGATTCGCGCGAACTCGCGGGCTTCGTCGTAGTATTTTGATTTTGCGAGTATTGATTTCGCAACACGAAGTCTGAACTTCAAAGAAGCATTTTTCGGATGTTTCCTGGTCTGCGACTCCAGCGTCTCAACCCGTGCTCTCGCTTTAACGGGTTCATCGATACGGGTACCGCCGAACACTACGATTGTGGAGACGATTTTGTTTTTACGAAAGACCGATTCCGGCTTTTCGAGCTCTATCATCAATCGCGCCGGACGCATGTGCGGTTCGCCCAGAAAATCGTTGTCGTAGTAGGCGATGCGATAAGCGGGGGATTGCTTCAATCGTCGAATCATCCCTTTGTGGTCACTGCTATTTTTTGCTTTGGCCATTTCTTCTTCCTGTTCCTATAGTTCGACCGATTCATCCATGACCGGTATGTGGCATTGCCACTGCCGCTCAGTGCTCAAATGTTCTGCCATCGCGCTCGCCATGGCGGGCTCGCCGTGGGTGATGAACACTCGCCGCGGAGGTGTGCGAAATGGCTTGAGCCACTGCAATAGTTCAGTGTAATCCCCATGACCGGAGAGTCCGCCATAGGTCACTATCTTCGCTTTCACTTCGATCGGCTGTTTATGTATGTAAACCATTTTTTCTCCATCGAGCAGTTTTCGACCAAGTGTCCCTTCGGCCATATATCCCACGATGGCCAGGGTGGTCGATGTGTTGCCAAGTCTGTTCATCAGATGGTGCATAATACGTCCACCTGTCATCATTCCACTCGATGATATAATTATCGCCGGTCCGCGCAGTTTATTGAGGTCCTTGGATGACTTCCGCTTCTTGTGAAGGGTCACATGGGGGCCGTACAAACAGCACTTCTCCCCTCCAATGTGTCCCGGATCAAGGCGATGATACGACGAGTATTTGCGATAAATCTCAGTCGCCGACACAGCCATCGGGGAATCGACGTGAATATCGATAACAGGGATTTTCTTTTCTTCAATCAGGCGGTTGATAAGCCACGTAATCTGCTGGGTTCGACCAACCGCAAAAGCCGGTATAAGCATGACCCGCTTGTGTTTGATGGTATCCATAATGAGTTTGGCAAAATCGTCGTATGGGTTACCATCAGGATGCACCTTCCCCCCATAGGTTGACTCACAAACCAAATAATCGGCTTCCGGCGGCTCGGCCGGATCGATTGTCAATGGATTGCCATAGCGCCCCACATCTCCCGAAAAAAGAATAGTTGTCTTTTTCCCATTATCAGTGATCTCGACAAATGCCGAGGCGGCGCCAAGAATGTGACCAACGACATGATAACGAAAGCGAATTCCGGGACAGACCTGGATCCATTCGCCGAATTCGGACGATCTGAAGAGCGGATACAATGACTCCACATCATATTCAGTAAAGAGCGGCAAAGCGACGTCATGGCTGGTCAGCCCTTTGCGATTTCGATATTCGGCATCTTCTTCGTTGAGGCGGGCAGAATCAAGGAGGAGAATTTTCGCCATTTCAATAGTGGGTGGCGTGGCATAGATAATACCTGAAAAGCCCTCACGTTTCAGTTTTGGCAGATAGCCAATGTGATCGATATGAGTGTGGGTCAGAATGATGGCGGAAAGATCCGAGGGGTTGAAGACTGGCGCTTGCCAATTGCGCTGGCGCAATTCCTTTTTCCCCTGAAACAAGCCACAATCGATAAGAATTGAATGGTCATTGACCCGGAGAAGATACTTGGAACCAGTAACTGTTCCGGCGGCGCCATGAAATGAAAGGGTAATCACTCGCTTGATACCATCCCTGGTTTCGAGGACTGCTCCTGCAGATTGCTACATGAACTTCTAAACAGGCTGTGTCGCCGCTTCGTAGTGTTCTTCTAATGAGGCCCCGACAGGAATGCCAAGGCAAATGCCCAGTGAAAGGGCGGCTTTGACAAGATTGTCATCAGGTGTGACGATCCTCATCTTTCCTGCAACTTCGGATATTGGCGTCGATCCGATTCGTCCCTCTTTGAGCGCCACCAGTAATCCGCTATCGCCCCGGGCGGCAAGATGGATTGCTTCGACGCCAAGGCGCGTTCCCAAAATACGATCAAACGGGCTGGGTGATCCGCCTCGAAGGAGATGACCGAGTATAGTGACACGGCATTCAATGTTAGTCAGCCCCTCGATTTGCGCCGCGACCTGATGCGAAATGCCACCGAGGCGGATGGCGTCAGGTGAGTTGGCGACTCGTCGTTGGACGACCATCTGCCCTCCATGAGGACGGGCTCCTTCGCCCGCGACAACAATGGAGAAATTCTTTCCTTCGGCTTTGCGTTCCCGGACGCAGTCACAAATAGATTCAACTTCGTATGGAAATTCCGGCAGAAGTATTATATCCCCGCCGCCAGCAATTCCCGAATGAAGCGCCAGCCATCCGGCGTAGCGCCCCATAACCTCGATTATCATCACGCGGTGATGCGCTTGTGCCGTCGTATGTATCTTGTCGATAGCCTCGGTGGCAGTGATAACAGCCGAATCAAATCCGAAGGTGACATCGGTGCCGACAAGATCGTTATCAATAGTCTTGGGGACTCCAATAATCGGCAGGCCCTTCTTTATCAGCCCATCAGAAGCCGCCATCGTTCCATCACCGCCGATGGCGATGAGAGCATCGAGACCGAGGGATTCGAAATTTCGAACCACCTGGCTGGAGCGATCCAGATATACATATTTGTCATTTTCCAGAATTGGATAGCGGAACGGATCGGCTCGATTAGAGGTTCCGAGGATTGTTCCCCCTAACGCAAGTATACCGGAGACGTCACGGCCGCTGAGCTCGCGATAACGTCCTTCGACAAGACCTTCATAACCGTCCATGAAGCCGATCACGTCGATATTGTAATCGTGGTTGGCGGTCTTGACGACGGCTCTCAGCACGGCATTCAGGCCGGGACAATCGCCGCCGCCAGTGAGCACTCCAATGCGTTTTACTTTTTTGGGCATGATCCTATCCTCTGTGATTTGACGGTTCCAAACAACGGCGTACCCGTATGAAAGTCAACAAACTAAGTCTATAGGTAGTTCTTCGGCCTTTTTTTCGGAAACTGGAGCGATTGAAGGGGCTTGCATTCAAACATCCGGCATGCTATAAAGTTGTCACCGATTCGGGCGATACTAAGAGAAACGGATTTTTCTCGTCTGAAAGCGGATTGGAACTTACGACTTTGCTTATGCCTGTAAAACAGTTTCTCGTTCTTCCTCGTCTTCCCGAACGGATTCGGGCACTCCAGGAGTTGGCCCACAACCTTTGGTACTGCTGGAACTGGGAATTCGTTCGCCTTTTGATTCGGCTCGACGCCGAAGCCTGGGAGCGATCTAACCAGAATCCGGTCGAAATGCTCTCGAAAATCCGTCAGGAGGTTCTCGAAAAGGCCGCCGAAGATGATGGCTTTGTTGCCAGCCTCAACCGAGTCTACGATCGATACAAAGCCTACCTTGCCCAGCGTCGATGGTTTCAGGAAAAATATCCTCAATACAGCGGCGACAAAATCGCGTATTTCTCACTCGAATATGGTCTCGATACCGGCCTCCCCGTTTATTCCGGCGGCCTCGGTATTCTCTCCGGCGACACGCTGAAATCGGCGTCGGACATCGGCGTCCCGATGGTCGCGATTGGCCTGTTGTATCGATACGGTTATTTCCGCCAAATGCTTTCCTCCGATGGATGGCAACAGGAACGGTATGACGAAAACGACTGGTATCAGATGCCGGTTGAACTTGCAAGAAAT
>JBBTMW010000109.1:0-18066 GCA_038067995.1 Candidatus Zixiibacteriota bacterium | reverse complement strand
AGGACGTTCGCTCGGGGAACAAAGTCTGTCTTTTGGGTAAGACGGTAGTTGACAATCTTTTCCCTAACATGGATCCGGTCGGACAGACCATACGCATTCAAAAAATCCCCTTCCAGGTTGTTGGAACCCTTCAGGCAAAAGGGCAAAACATGATGGGGCAGGATCAGGACGACATTATTATCGCCCCATTTTCGACAGTTCAGCGAAAAGTGATGGGAATCGATTACATCGGCGCCATCCTGATTTCAGCTCGCGATAAATCAATGTTACCCGCGGCGCAACAGCAGGTGACGTCGATCCTCCGAAATCGACATCGTTTACAGGAGTGGGAAGACAACGATTTTACCGTTCGCAACCAATCTGATCTTGCCTCAGCCGCGACAGCCTCCAACGCCATTATGACCACGCTTCTCGGATCAATCGCCTCGGTCTCGCTTCTTGTAGGGGGAATTGGCATCATGAATATTATGCTCGTCTCGGTGACAGAGCGCACCCGCGAAATAGGCATTCGCATGTCGATAGGGGCGAGGCGGCGTGACATTATGCAACAGTTTCTCATTGAGGCCGTCATGCTCAGTCTGATTGGCGGTCTGATCGGTATTGGTCTCGGGATGGGAGTATCTTCGATAATTGAGAAAACCGTTGGGTGGGCTGTCAATGTCACACCAGAATCAATCGGAATGTCCTTTGCCTTTTCGGCGGCAGTGGGGATGTTCTTCGGATTTTATCCCGCCCGCAAAGCGGCCAGTCTCAGTCCTATTGAAGCCCTTCGATACGAATAGAAACACGACAATTAGATTCTTGTATTGATAGCTTGATTTCATATTAACTCCATCTGCTTTCTCCTGATTAACATTTTTTGCCTGTCCGGTTCTCTTTCTTGACCTAAGTCGGTTCATTCAATCCGACAATGCCGATATCTTCAGATGAGATTGTGATCAAAGTCACTTGGTTGGTTGGCAAAATGATGTTTCATCGCCTCTACATATTGTTTCTGTCAATTGCGGTGGCTTCGTCGACGATAGTCGGCTCGACGGAAGTGCCTGACGGAAAATGCCTCAACTGCCATCGGGATCAAGCCGGAGTGGAACCAGCCATAAAGGCGCCGAATGTCGATACTTCCATCATCAAGTCCTCGGTACACCGATCTCTATCCTGCATCACCTGCCACGTTATCGATCCCCTCAAGAGTCACAAAGTTACGAAAGCCAGACCCTGCGCCACCTGCCATCTGGAGGAGGCAAAGGGATTCAATGAATCTCCCCATGCCAAAGGGAAGCTTGAGCACATTGAAAGAGTACCAACCTGCGAGACCTGCCACGGCACGCACGCGGTACTGTCGACCAAGGACCCTTTTTCAACGACTCATCGGAAGAATGCCCTCAGGATATGCATCTCTTGTCACGAGGATGAAGCAGTAACATCGCAGGCGCCGATGCTTCCAAAGCCGGCGCGAATTAAAGCGTATGAAAAGTCGGTCCACGGCTATGCGTTTATTGTAAAAGGGGAGGCGATAGCCCCCACCTGCACTGATTGCCACGGTAGCCATCGATTTCTTCCCGCTGACAATCCCAACAGTCCTATCTTCAAGCAACACATTTCAGCCACCTGCGGACAGTGCCACAGAGACATCGCGAATCACTACAACCAATCGGTGCATGGTATTTCCCTCGCCAAGGGGATACTGGAATCACCGACCTGCACCGACTGCCACGGTGAGCATGACATTCTTCAGCCAGCAAACCCGGAGTCAAAGGTCTTTGTGACAAACGTCTACAAAACCTGTTCCGACTGTCACACCGCCGAAAAGATCGTGGCGAAATTTGGTCTCAAGGCCGATCGCATTGCAACATTCAAAGAGTCATTCCACGGCGCGGCCTCCGAATTGGGGGATCTGCGGGTTGCGAATTGTGCATCCTGCCACGGTGTGCATGATATCTATCCGCAGAGTGACACGAGATCCATGATTCATGCCGCCAATATTGAAAACACCTGTGGAAAGTGTCACGAAGGCCTTCCTTCCGACTTTGCCACGGGGGCTGTCCATACATCGGCAACGGCGCAAGGTTCGGGCGGGGAATTCTATGTTCGTCAGTTCTACATCTGGTTTATTTCGATAATTATTCTTGCCTTCATTATTTATAGGGTGCTCGAATATAATCGCCGAATCAAAAGGGTCGACTAAGATGCGGGGGGTCGGATTCATCCACGTCGTCTGCCTCGCCGTCGTCATACTATTTCTACTGGCCCCCGGCAAGGCGCTATCCGATGACAATTGTTTGCTCTGCCATGGAAAGCACGATTTCCACCGTCTGGAGCCGACTGGACTCAAGATCAGTCTCTTTGTCGACACCTCGCTCCTAAAGAAATCCGTTCACGCGTCACGTGGGTGCGTCGATTGCCACGTCGACGTTGTGCAGATTCCTCATAAACCGGCGGTAACGGTAAACTGCAGAAGGTGTCACTACTCGGGCAATCCCGTCGGCGCTCCCCAGGGGGAGCTTTATGATCAGTATGCCCAGTCGGCTCACGGCAAGGCACTCTCTCAGGGCAATGGAAAGGCCCCCACTTGCCAGGATTGCCACGGAACCCACAACGTCATCGCACCGGATTCTCTGGGATCATCGATGTACAAAACCAGCCGCCCAAAAACGTGCGGCAAATGTCATATTGATATTTATGCTACTTATCGGGAGTCGGTACACGGTCACGCTTTAATAAATGGCATACTTGATGCGCCTGATTGCTCTGACTGCCACGGGGAGCATAGTATCAAAGGGGCGAGTGACCCACAGTCTCAGGTGTCTCCGGAACAGGTTTCGCATACCTGTGGATCGTGCCACGGTCCTATGGGGGTTGTGGCCAAATATGGGATCAAGACGGACCGAATAACCACGTTTGAAGAATCCTTCCACGGCATCGCTCACAAGATGGAAAACCGGACTGTGGCCAATTGCTCTTCCTGTCACGACTTCCACGATATTCGAAAGCCGAATGATCCCAAATCGACAGTTCACCCCGCTAACATTGTCAAAACGTGCGGCAAGCCCGGCTGTCATCCCGAAGCCACCGCTCAATTTTCGTCAGGGAAAATTCATGTCGACCCTTCCAAAGAGGAAGCGGGCTTAGTCTATTACATCACGAAGTTCTTTACCATCCTTACCGTGACAACCCTTGCGGGGTTGTTTGTCTTTATCATTCTGGATCTCGTTCGACGGGCTAAATCTTCTCAAGGCAAGCGGTGACCGATGACTGACAGTTTGACCCCAAAGCAGGAAGCGCGACAGGAACTGATAGAGTCTGTCACAAAAAACATTCTTGATTCCGCTCAACCCTTGATAGACCCGGATACCAAGCCCGAAGAGCTAAAAGCTACCGCCAACCAGATTACCGAGCGACTCAGCTTTGAAGCCAACGTTGCTTTCAGTGAGGTTGTCACCAGGTATGCCCGCAGAAAACGAATCGAAGTGGAAAAGCTCGTGGCAGAGCGGACATACCTTCGATTTGGGAAGAACTTTCGTGCCCAGCACATGTTGATGATAGTTTCTGTCATCATGCTGATAATCACCGGCATGCCCCTCAAGTTTCCGGACTATGGCATTTCAAAGTTTGTCATCCTCGACATGTTCGGCGGGGTTCAGAATTCCACTCTTATTCATCGCATAGCGGCAGTGGGACTCATTATAGTCGGCATCTGGCATCTGGGATATATTACCCTTTCGCGAGTTGGGCGGCGAGATTTCTGGCTCATGATTCCGCGTCCCACCGACGGGAAACATGCCTTCCACACGATCATGTACTACATCGGGCGAAGAGCCGCGGGGCCGAAATTCGGGCGTTTTTCATTTATAGAAAAGTTCGACTACTGGGCGGTCTATTGGGGCATGGTCATCATGATTGGCTCAGGATTGATCCTATGGTTCAAGGAAGGGTTCTCAAAGGGACTGTTTGATATCGCCCGTGAAGCGCATTCCGATGAGGGCCTGCTCGCTACCCTTGCGATTATCATCTGGCATTTTTACAACGTCCATCTCAACCCCGATGTGTTTCCCATGAGTTGGGTTTGGTTAAAAGGGACATTGACCGAATCGGAAATGAAGCATCATCATCCCCTCGAATATGCCGAGATTGTAGACGCCGAGAGGCAGGAGCTTCAGCGATCCGCTGAAGAAGAAGAGCAAAAGGCGGCAGGATGATCTCATTTGCAAAAGATGTGTTTGGGCTGTTTGTGCGCCATAGGCGCCTCCTTACGACCATTCTGGTCGCCGTGCTTCTACTCATAGTGGTTATCGGGGGGGTCTCCACTTACAAAATGAGATCGGCTCAATTCTGCACCAATTGCCACTATATGGAGCCATATGTCCGTCACTGGCAGACCTCCGGACACAAGGATGTTACCTGTATACAGTGCCATGATTACGGCGTCGGTCGACTCGCAGTGAATGCCATCAAATACTGGTCCACCTCCTATAATCCGCGTCCAAAGGCCAATGTGCATGACGCCAGCTGTCTGGCATCGGATTGCCATGAAGTTCGTCTTCTGAGCGGAAAGACCCAGTATCGCAAAAACATTACGTTTGACCATGCCGTCCATTTGGAAAACCCTTTGAGAGGCGAAAAGCTTCGTTGTACATCGTGCCACAACCAGATTGTGCAGTACAACGAAGAGGTGTCAGCCGAGCATATGGCGGTCAACGATATGAGTTGTTTCGTTTGTCACTTCAAGGATGCCGGTCAGGGGGAGGCAATCACCGGTTGCGACGCCTGTCATGGGATGCCCAAGACCAAAGTAGAGCACGGCGGCTTTACCTTTGACCACGAGCCGTATATGAAGATGAAGGTTGAATGCAAGCAGTGCCACACGCGCATTGTGAAAGGGGATGGCGCCGTGCCCGAATCAAAATGCTATTCTTGTCACGTCGAGCGATTGCGAGAGGAATTTAGTCGGGAACAACTGCACTCAATCCACGTCACTACGAACGGCATCGATTGTTTCCGCTGTCACTCCGAGATTGAGCACGGGAATTTCGAAATGGTCAGTTCGCTAGAAATACAGTGCGAGAATTGCCATGTCAGACAACACAACGGCCCGAAACAGCTCTATATGGGGATCGGCGGTACCGACACACTCGATATCCCCAGCGTGCATTTTGTGGCTCAGGTGTCGTGTGTCGGATGCCATACTCATCTGACTTCTCAAGGGGAACCGCTTGCCCATCAGGCCAAAAAGGAAGCCCAGCGGGCTTCATGCATCGCTTGCCACGGCCCCGGACGGGAGCTGATGTTTGACAATTGGATTGACGGCACTGCCAAAGTAGTTGCCGACTATCGGAAATATCTTGCCGCTGCAAAAGCTACAGCGGGAAAACTTGGTGGGTCGAAGACACAGTCAACATTGCTCCAGAGGGCTATCAGCACTGCCGAGACCGGATTTGCCTTTATCGAAGAGAGCCATATGTCCCACAACATCAGCTATAGCCTCTATCTCCTCAACAGTAACGCCGAACGGATTGCGGTTGCAATGACGAGCATTCAGCCGGGAGTAAAAACACCTCAGGTGGGAGCATCAATCCTGCCCGAGAACAGTTGTCTCACATTCTGCCACAGCAAGACGCTTTTCCCTGAAGAGGTTTCCTATAAAGGAAAGAAGCTTCCGCATGCAATGCACGCTATTGAATCCGAGCTGGGGTGCAAGTCCTGCCATTCAATTAGTGAGCACGGCAAAACTCAGATCGACAAGAGCGCCTGCGCCGATTGTCATGAAGATACGTAGCAGGGTAATTGAAAAAAAGGCGGCATTGAAGTCAATGCCGCCCTACTTATAGCCGTGAATATGATTAAGCCTTCAACTCCGAACCGCACTTCGGGCCGGCATCGGCATTGAACACTGCCACCACTGTTTCCCACGGCACTGATGGCCCGGGACGTGAGCAGTGTGTTTCAAAGGCATCGGCCAACGCCTCACCGACCTCCTGATCAGAATGTCCTTCAATCTCCATTCGGGGGACGAAATGAACGAGAGCGCCATCCTTGAAGATTGCAATTGATGGCGACGATGGAGGAATCTCCGGCATCAGTTCGCGGGCACGGGCGGTGGCTTCCATGTCAACACCTGCAAACACCGTCGTGAGATTATCCGGGATGACTTTATTCTGAAGCGCAACAGCCACGCCCGGCCTTGCCGAACCGGCCGAACAGCCGCAGACCGAATTGACAACTATGAGAGTCGTGCCCTTGGTGTTCTTTACGGCTTCATCGACTTCCGCGGCGGTGGTCAGCGATTTCAGGCCGATCCCTTCGAGTTCCTTCCACATGTGAGCGACGAGCTTTCTATCGTACAATGCCTGCATATATTCCTTTCCTTCCAGACGTTTTGATGGGCTAATATATAAGAATTCCAAGCTCTACGAAACTCTTCTTATAGGTCGAAACAGTGGGAGAGTCGGTCTCGTTCCCGAAGAAAGCGGGAATTTGGTGACGCAGGTTGAAAACACGATGTCCCCAATAATGACTCTCTTTAGGTTGACTACTTTGATGACGATAGTATCTTGAGGCCCAATATGCACCGACTTACCAGTATCATCGCCATCATCATCTCATTATTGACTTTGGGGGCAATCGCCGTCTCTCAGCCAGTGATGAAAGGGACTCCCCGATTTGATCAGTTCCGCGGAATCGGTGACAGCCGCACATGGGAAATCCGCCTTTACGATTCAGCGATCGGATACGTGGAATCGACGGTCGGTGATGCAAGTACTCCAAATGGCTCGGTCCTCCGAAGAAAAGTGGTCACTGACTACTCATTGACAGGGGGAATTCGAATTGAAAGTGACGGCACTCACTCTCTCAATCTCCAATCAGAATATCTTGGTGAAAAGACTTCGATCACGATGCAGGGCCGCTCAGAGCGGCTGGAGCTGTCCCGGAGAGGTAGTGAGGTCGCTGGTTTTGCGACCAGAGGCGGTGAGAAGATTGCCCAGACAACAACCCTTTCATCGACTATTAGGTATGCTTTCGACACCCCGGATATCGATCTCATCGAAATCTATCTTGCTACTCTTGATATCAAGGTTGGGGATTCCATCATCGACACAATTTTCGTTCCGCAAGTCATGTCAACCATGGTCCTTCGAGGGTATGTAAAACAGCTCGCCTCATTTGACAGAAAAGTGCTGAACCGCACCGATACCGCCTTTCATATACACATCACAGAGCCGCAGGAACAGGACTGGTATTTTACCATTAACAAGTGTCTTTCACACGTCCGGTGGCCGCAAAGGAATATTGGCATCTATCAAACGAAAGTGACTCGCGGCAAGATAAGCGCGGTAGCTACTACGACACCCGCTACGAAACTACCAGCACAAAACTTAAAGTCAGATACTGCGCCGCCCCAAACTTCGGGGCTAAATCGCGACTCTCTCATGGCTCGCTTACAGAAAGCTCAAAAGGATCGTCTTGGACAAGGCGGTGAGCCGCCGTCGCTACCGACACTCGCCTACATTGCACTCCTACCTCATGTAATAGTGTATCTGCTGTTAGCGATTGTCTGGTTTCTGGTGGTTACGAGAGGTTCCCTGCGCCAATCGCTTACATGGATAAGCATAGCGGTTGGAGTCGGGCTTGGCATTGTTGCCCTATTTACCCAGATTCCCTTCCAGCGATGGATCGCAATGACGATTGTTTATCCGGCCGTCACCGCAGAGGGGGGATCGCTGTTGTTATTTGGAATCCTTCCGGCTGTGGCGGGAGCGCTCATACAAGGACTCCTTCTCTTTTTTGGAGTCGGGGCGCTAAGCGGACGAGCGCGGGGAAGCGCTCGGCAGTTGGCGATTCTCGGCGGTGCAGTCGGAATTGGCTTTGGATTCCTGGAGGCTTGTTATATGCAGAAGGGTGTCGGAATCACGCCACTCGTCAATATGGCGCTGATTGAACGGGCGTTTCTGCTTGCTTTTCATGTGTCGGCGGGGGCACTTTTTGGAGCCTATCTTTTCAAGAATATTCGGCTCGCAGTAATCGCCGCAGTCGCGCTGATATGCGCGAATGCGCTTTTTCGGTATCTGCCGATGCTTGTTCAAACGCGAGTGGTCGAACTAGGCATCTTGTATTTTATCATGGCCATTGTATCGCTCGGCATTGCCATCTGGGCAATGATGACTATCCGAAACCTGCCTGTTACCAAGACTCGACCACGCCCGGTCGCTGACATCGATTCATCCTCCGACATCGCAAACGAAGCGCCGTCGGAATAAATATATTCGTCTTTATTGTGACGGGAATATTGCGTAGTCGTTTAGGGCGAACAGCCGCAGTCGCCATTTTGATTGGCAAGACGAATAACCAGCCCCGAACCGCCCCACTCACGGGTAACATACTCGACCTCGATCTGTGCGTCGGGTCCGAGATATTCTTTTAATTCTGGTGCGATATAGGCCGCGATACCGCTCGATTCGAGTTTTTCAAGTCCATCGATTGACTCATCCAGAGCCATCCCCAACCGGGGCCCGCCTCAGCCACCGCTTTGAAAATAGATGACCAGAAACTTGTCGCGGCCTCGTCCATCAGTCATGAGCCGAGCCAGTTCGGCCGATGCCTTGTCGCTTATGGTTAACACTACTATTAAGTACCTTTCTTCATTATCCCTATCGACCGTTCTATGCAACGGTCATACCAGTCAAAAAGTTCGCTGACGGCCCGTGGAATATCCAGCTAAAACAGACTTGTCAGGCCAATCGGATATCGCCATCTTATACCATTGGAAAACGAAGCCGGAAACGCCGATACTATAACAGAATAACAATAGAGCCAGGGAAACAGGCAGTATGTCGCTAAATGTTGTAGTATACGAAGATAATCAGTTCCGGGCATTCTACCCGCTTACCTACACGCGGCCGGTATTCACCCTCCGCGCTGGCATAGTCCCGCTTCACCTCCGGCTTAAGCGATTTTTCGGCAACATCAGCGTTAGCTGTGCGGCGAGGCACGACATCGCGCCGTTTCTTTCCGAAACAGTTCGCGATCTGCCCGTGAATATTGTCAAACGCGGCGACGGCGACCTCTTCTTTGTCAATGGTCGCTTACGCGACCCCGGGAATCTTGCTCAGCTCATCGACAAATGCACTCTCAATACCGTCTTCACCACCGACGATGGCATTGCCGGAGTCTTTCTCGTCGGCAACATGTTGAAAAATGCGCCTTCAATTGCCACTCCTGAGGATTTCGTAAAGCTTGTATCCGATGAGTGGGGAGATTTTACGCCTGTGCAAACTACAGCGACACTCTATCGCGGGCTCTGGGATATCATGGCCGATATCGAGGGCGAGATCGACGCGGATTACAAATGGCTTTCACCAACGTTTGGCGCGGTGAAAGATGTCAAGATTCACGACGGCTCCTGGCTCATTCATCGGGAGCAAATATTTCTTGGGGAGATGGTGGAAGTTATGCCCGGCGCTGTCATTGACGCCACCAAAGGCCCTGTCTATGTCGGGATCAACAGCCGCGTAGAATCTCATGCCGCGATTTATGGCCCGTGCGTCATCGGCGCGAACAGCGTCATTCTCGCGGGAAAAATTGCGGGCTCCTCAATCGGCCACACCTGTCGGGTTGGGGGAGAGGTCGAGGAATCAATTTTTCACGCCTATGTCAACAAGTATCACGCCGGATTCATCGGCCACAGTTATGTCGGTCAATGGGTCAATTTTGGGGCGATGACGACCAACTCCGATCTGAAAAATAACTACTCGACTATTCGCGTCACGGTGAATGGCGACTCAATCGATACCGGTTCAATCAAAGTTGGCTCGTTCATCGGCGATCATACCAAGTTTGGAATTGGCACCCTTCTCAATACGGGCATTGCAATCGGCCCCGCCTGCAACATTTTTGGTGGAATACTACTTACTGATCACGAAGTGCCTCCGTTCCAATGGGGAGCGACAGGGCGCTATCATCAATATCAATTTGATAAGGCAATGACGTCAATCTCAGCCGCCTGTGACAGACGAAACCACCAACTTTCAGCCCATGAAAAAGAGCTTCTCCGAAAGATTTCGGAGAACAGTGTCTCCGATAAAGGAATAATCCAATGGCCGTGAGAACCGATATTTTTATTAGTAGAGCGTCCGTAGTCATATTGCGTCGTGAAAATGTGAGTGACCATGCCTGAACTGCGTAAAGACCCCATAACCGGTCGCTGGGTGATCATATCCACCGAGCGAGGACGACGCCCCTCCACCTTTGGCTCGGTCGGCAAACGGACCTCGGCTAAGCTCTGTCCCTTTTGCCCGGGGCAGGAAGATGCCACACCGCCGGAAATACTCTCCTATCGCCAAAGCGGAACCGAGCCGAACAAACCGGGATGGTCCCTTCGGGTCATCTCCAACAAATATCCGGCCCTTCGCATTGAGGGACTTCTCATTCGCGAACCGGATGGGCTTTATGACAAGATGAGCGGCATCGGCGCCCACGAAGTGATAATCGAAACGCCCCACCACGATTTTGACATCGTCGATATGCCGGACAACGCCGTTCGAGATGTCTTTTGGGCCTTTCGCGAACGCATGCTCGACCTTGAGCGGGACATGCGTTTTAAGTACATTTTGATATTCAAGAATCATGGCGAAGCCGCCGGTGCTTCCCTTGAACATGCTCACAGCCAGCTGATAGCGACGCCGATTATCCCGATCACAGTACAGCAGGAGCTAGATGGCGCCCGTCGCTATTTTGAATTCAAGGAACGATGCATCTTTTGCGATATTATTCGCCAGGAGATCACCGGTCGGGATCGCCTCGTGCGCGACTACGACGCATTCCTTGCCATCCAGCCATATGCGCCGCGATTTCCTTTTGAGACATGGCTCATGCCCAAGTCCCATCAATCGAGCTTTCTCGAAATGAGCGACGCCGAATTTCTCGTGTTGGCGCGGAGTTTCAAGGATATTCTTGCCAGACTCAAAGTCGCCCTCAATGACCCAGCTTTCAATTTTGTTCTCCACACCCGACCTGTTGGACGGGAGAACTACGATCACTATCACTGGCATTTCGAGATTATTCCCAAGCTCACCAAGGTCGCCGGATTCGAGTGGGGGTCAGGATTCTACATCAACCCCACAACTCCCGAAGAGGCGGCGGCCTATTTGCGTGATATTTCCCCGGAAACCCTCACCTCTATTTTTACCGCAAAACAGATTATTAGCAATCCACGGCCATGAACATTCTGGAGATCGCATCGGAGGCGGCGCCGTTTGTGAAAACCGGCGGTCTTGGGGATGTTCTCGGCGCACTTCCAAAGGCTCTTTCGCGACGAGGCCACAACGTGGTAACGATTATTCCGCGCTACGAATCGATCACCGGGCATAAACTGACAGAATCCACCTGGGAGGGGCAAGTGTCGGTGGCTGGCGCGACACATCATCTCTCTCACGCCTCTCAGATTTGCCGCAAGACCTGCCATCAGACCTGGCTCGTCGAAAACAAAACCATGTTCGGACGACAGGGGATATATCAGGACATCGAGACCGGCAAGGATTTTCCTGACAACGACATTCGTTTTCATTTTTTTGCAAAAGCCGCTTTGGAATGTTGCCGACGAAATGACTTCAAGCCCGACATCGTTCATATTCACGATTGGCAGGCGGCATTAACTGCCGTGTTCCTGCGAACCATATTCAAGACTGATCCGTTCTTTGCAAAAGCGGGGATTGTTCTGACAGTCCATAACCTCGCCTATCAAGGAAGATTTCCTGCTGAGAGATACCGCCTTCTCGAACTGCCACCTGATCTCTTTATCCCTACGGCCCCGCTGGAATTTTATGGGACTGTGAATGTTCTCAAAGGGGCTATCACCTTTGCCGATCGAATCACCACCGTTTCGCCAAGATATGCCGAAGAAATTCAGACGCCTGAATTTGGATGTGGTCTTGAAGGAGTTCTTCGGGAGCGGCACGGTCGTTTGACCGGCATTCTTAACGGCGCCGATTATAGCGAATGGTCCCCTTCACGCGACAGCCGAATTCCCTACCACTATCATCCCGCAAATTTATCAGGCAAAACGAAGAATAAAGTCGAACTGATGGCCTTCGCCGGTTTGCCATATCGCGAAAAAACACCCCTTGTGGGAATGATCTCACGCCTCGTCGACCAAAAGGGACTCGATATAATCATTGCGGCCGCGAATCAGCTGATGCAATTCGATCTACAACTTATCGTTCTCGGTGTAGGGGAGAGCAAGTATCATCAAGCGCTGACCCTTCTCCAAAAGACCTATCCAGATAAGGTCCGCGCCTATCTCACCTTTGATGACCGCCTCGCTCACCTGATTGAGGCCGGTTCCGACCTGTATCTGATGCCCTCACAGTTTGAGCCGTGCGGCTTGAATCAAATCTACTCCCTGAAATACGGAACCATACCCGTGGTCAACAAAGTTGGAGGGTTGGCTGATACCGTGGAGAATGTCGATCCGCTAACGGGACAGGGAACCGGGTTCGTGATGACCAATTATTCTGCCGACGCCCTCATCGAAGCGGTCGACCGGGCAGTAAATCTCTTTTCCCACCGCCGCCGTTGGATTACATTAATGAAACAGGCCATGCAAAAGGACTTTGGCTGGGAATCATCGGCGGAGGCATATGAGAAGTTATTTATGACGGCAGGCAACAAGACGGCATGAAGCGCAAACTAAGCCCCTACATCTTACCATTTGTCTTTCTTGTCCCGGCTCTTGCTGTCTATGGCTATTTTGCCAACCTGCTGAACTTCACGCAGGACGATTCCTATATCACCTATCGCTACGTCGCCAATTATCTCAATGGCGATGGCCTCGTCTTCAACATCGGCGAACGGGTCGAAGGGATTACCAACCACGGCTGGGCTATTCTGCAGATACTGATAGGCGTTCTCGGCGGCGACTATATCCTCTTTTCGCGGATACTCGGTCTATTGTGCGGAGCAGGAGCCATTGTGATGGCCTTTGGTATCGCGCGCCTTCTCTTTGCCAAGGATGATTTTGCATTCATAGGGCTATCAACTCTTCTCATCGGATGCAATATGTCCCTCGCCTATTGGGCGCCAGCCGGACTGGAAACCGCCTGCTTTGCTTTTATTGCGAATCTGGCGATTTATCTCTATCTCATTCGAAGTCGTTGGTTGGTACTGGCAATGATGTGGTCTGTATGGATTCGACCCGAGGGAGCTTTGCTCTGCGGACTCCTCCTTGTTACAGAGGCAATTGTTGAGCGGCGGATACCTTGGTACTCAATCAGACACAGTATTCTCGCGTTTATTCTCTCATTGCCATTCGTTGTTTTCAAGTTAGCCTATTACGGTTCGCTCGTTCCCAATCCTTTTCACGCCAAGACAAGCGTTCATATTGATGATCAAATCATTCAGGGCGCAGAGTATGCTGGGAAGTTCTTCTCACAATATGGATTTTACGGGCTGGGGTTCGTGTTGTGCGCTCTCTTTTTCAGGAAGCTTGAAATCAAAGCACGTTCAGTCGTCATCATATCAGCTCTGTATGTTTGTTACATCGTAGTCGTCGGGGGAGATGTTCTGCAAGTGCATCGTTTCTTTCTTCCCTTGATGGGTGCATCGGCAATTGTCTTCGCTCTAGGCCTTTGGGCGGCTTTTTCGTGGGTGACTTCACGCACCCGCTTGCTGGTAGTGGTCATCGCGATAATTCCTGCTATTTGGATGACAGTTACCCTTCCGCGGCAAAATGTCGAGGCCTATAACAATCTTGAAAAAGCTTTCACCCGCAAGATGGATTTCATGGCCTCGCGTTTACTTGAAACCGACTCGCGCAGTTTCTCCCTGGCAGTATCGACAATTGGTATCATCGGATACAGGCTGGTCGGTCATACCATTATCGATATGGTAGGCCTGACCGATTCGACCATCGCCCGCTCGAGCGAGGAACCAATTCCCGGGATGACCTCTACCTGGAAAGAGCGAAAGCACAACACCAAATATATTCTTTCCCGCGCCCCCGATTACATCATGTTTTCCACCGGCATGAAACCGTCGGCTCCGGCTGAGCGCGCACTTCATCTCTATTCGCAATTTTTGAACTCGTACCGCTCTGTTGGCTGGTACTACAACCCGGAGGGGCGGTCAGTTGGGGTTGTGTCGCAGGCATTCAAACGCGTACGCCCAATTGAAGGAGACATAATTCCCACCTATCCTATCGAATACGTTGAGCATTACAAGCTCGGCCTGGATCAGTTTGTGAGGGGGCAGGACAAAGAGGCCATTAAGGAATACAATATGGCGCTGGCGGCTTCTCCCGAGCCGTATTTTGTCTATCTGCTCTATCAGAAGGCCTTCAGTTTTTTCCGTATGTATCAAGTTGATTCTGCCCGCCCAATGTTGGAAAGACTTGTAGCCAGGGATTCTTTGGTTTTTGAGGCGCACCGCGATCTCTATTTGTTTGCCCGTCTTGACGGAAATGAAGCAAAGGCGAAAATTCATGAGCGGTGGTTAAAAGAGTTAGTGCCGTGGTACTGGGAACGAATCAAGGCTACTACCGAAAAAGCTGTCGCTGACCAGGAGCAAGCCCGCAAGGCCAGAGATAAAGCCGCTGCTCAAGGGCAAAAGCCCTAAACCAAATAGATGAATTAACTTCGGGGGTTGACTTCGGTTTCTGCCGATATATATTCCTGTGCGTTATAGACAGGCGGGAATAGCTCAGTTGGTAGAGCACCACCTTGCCAAGGTGGCTGTCGCGAGTTCGAGTCTCGTTTCCCGCTTTTTTCTTATTGGGCGCCATAGCCAAGTGGTAAGGCAGAGGTCTGCAAAACCTTTATTCCCCAGTTCGAATCTGGGTGGCGCCTCCAATTACCCCCGCCTCCATTCAATTTGCTCAGCTAATTAGCTTGAATAACTGGCGTTCAGTCGGGTACCAGAGTTTTTCCAATCAGCAACAAGGGGCAGACGGGACGTCTGCCGCCCACGCGATTCCACAGTTCGGTAGCTCTGATTCAAAGTGCTGTGCGATGCTTATCCACCGCGACGAGACGGAGTACGACTGTTTTGCTCCTTGTAGGGAAGAACCCGCAGGGTTCTGCCCTCGGGGATAGACACAGGAGGCGGAACCCTTCAGGTTCCACCCTACGCAGATTAGGACTGGACTCCCTGCCTTTCTGTGTGGCTGATTCATAATGCTGAACGATGCTCTCCCACCGCGGAGAGGCTTCTTGAGAAACCGAGTGGTGTCTAAGATGGGCTAATTGTTTTGCGGGCACGTCACATCGAGCGGAGACGAGATGCGTGATCTTACAAAAAGTTGGCGGTATTCGCTAGGAGACCTTGTAACGGACAAAAAAATAGAGGGCGCTACTCTGGTTGGGTAGAGGGGGCTAGGAAACTACCCAGGGACAGCAGAGAGTCACCCTCGAAATTTGCATAATCAATTTACGGCTATACCGGCCCCTGTCAAGTCTATTTACAGACAGAATTGTCCAAAACAATTTTATTTTTCTCGTCGTTCCCATCAAAAGCGCACAATTTTTACCGGCAATGTCACCAGCACCGGCTCCGCTGCACCGGACGCCCGTATCAAAAACGTCACGTTTGATTGGTGAGTGCCATTCGCCAAATTCGGTGCTGCCTTGATATCTAAGATCATCTGCTCACCACGCCCGGCAGATGGCTGGACTATGTCGACCGTGAATGCTGAATCGTATACGCGCAAACCTTCAATGGTTGTCTTGTCGTTGGCGATATTGCTGATTTGAACCCGTTTCTGGGTTTGTCCCTGAAGCAAGAAGACGCTAATAGGCGTCGGCTTCACACCCCACATCCACTGTCCAACTCGGGCTGAATAGATCATTTCAATCTGTTCCCGTCCGGGTAAATCAGTTTTCACGAAAAATGATTTGGAGACCGCTCCGAAGAAATCACGCGTGAGAAACTCCAAATCTATCCAGGCGGTGTCGCCGGGATTGAGAATAGTGTCGCGTGTATGGAGCGCCGTACAGTCGCAATCACTTTCTATTCCAAGTATGCGCACTTTCTTATCGGTAGTGTTGGCGAGAGGGAAACGATGATAGATAGTAAAGTCGATGCCGACACTTCCGAAATCCCACGATGTCTGCTGAACCGATATCGGTTTAAATGTCTCGCCGGTCACAAGTGACACGCTTACGAGCAAAAGAACTGCAACAAGCCAGTGCATTACGCCGACACCTCCTGCGAGGCAGGCAAAAATCCCTGCTGGCGCATCCATTCGTCATTGTAACATTTGCTCAGATATCGGATACCGGCATCGGCGAAAATGCCTAAGATGACCGCGTCGTCCCCTGCAGATTTTGCAACTTGCTCAATAGCGCACGCCACCGCTCCCGATGACCCGCCGGCGGAAATGCCTTCGGCTCGCGCAATCAACCGGGCACGATTGAAGGCGTCCTTGTCCGAAACTGTTATCACCTCGTCGACCAGATGAGCATGGAGGGCCTTGGTGATGACATCCGAGCCAATCCCTTCGATTTTATAAGAACGGCCCGTGATTTGGCGTTGGTCCCGAATATAATCAGCGAAAACCGACCCTTCCGGATCAACGGCGATTACTTGTATGCTGGGATTCTGTTCTTTAAGGAACTTCGCCGCCCCTGACAATGTCCCGCCGGTTCCTATTCCTGCTACAAAATGGGTGATCTCACCGTCGGAGTCGCGCCAAATCTCAGGCCCCGTCGAAAGGTAGTTCGCCTCGACGTTGTCCTGGCTGTCATACTGGTCGAGATGGAAATAGCCATGTTGTTCCGCGAGGCGGCGTGCGACCATGTAACAGCCGTCAGGATGGTGGTGGTCGGCCTCGGTCGGCGTCACAATCACTTCGGCGCCAAAGGATCGAATCAAATCGATTTTTTCTTTGCTCGTCTTGTCCGGAGTGGTTAGGATAGCTTTCATTCCGAAAAGGGAGGCGACCATTGCGAGCGCCGATCCGGTATTCCCCGACGTATTATCAATGACTGTATCCCCCCGACGAAGCCTTCCTTCAGCCATCGCCTTACGAATGATATGGAGGGTCATCCGGTCCTTGACCGAGCCGGTCGGGTTGTAATATTCCAGTTTGACATAGGCGCGCGGACCGGTTGATGGCATGCCGGTGCGAAGCCGCATCATGGGCGTATTGCCTATCATCTCCAAAATTGATTCGTGGGCTTTCATATTCTCCTTAAGGTATGAGCTGGAGGTTATACAATTCGCTTAAGGTTTTCAACCAATACTGTGGGGCATTTCGGTTTTTGTTGACCCTTTTTCAATCTGCTTGTACCCTCCCGCCGAACGCTTAACGCCTAGGCGCGAGGGTGACACCGTTTTCTCGGAACGACTACTACCCACACGGTCGCCACCGCCGGGTCAATGAGAAGGAGAGGAGATTTATGTTTTCGAGATATTCCACGGGCCTGACACTCATATTTGTGATCTTTCTTCTCAATGCCTGCGCCAATCGGCAGGAAGAAGCGGCTCGCCTTGAACGTGAAATTATGAGCCAGGATACCGCTATTTCGCTGGCGGTGATTACCCGGGATTCACTGAAGTCAACCGAGGTTGCTACTGCTCAAGCGCCGTCCGCCGATGCTATCCCCCCCTCGGAAGAACTCGCATCGGGTTCAGAGACTACTCAGGTTTTCGGAGGCGAGGCTGACCCGATGGCCGTGAACAGCTCTATGGATTCGGTCTTGTCGCTCGTGGCAAGCCAAACGGCAAACGCCGATGAGTCGCAGAGCGCAAATGTGGTCGTTCCTGAGACTTCCACCGCTCCGGCCACCACAGCCGACTTAATGCCCCGACGTGAAGTGCAAGGGAAGTTCACCGTCCAGATTGCCGCAAGTATCTCCGAGGATTATGCCCTTGGATTGGTCGACGTCTACACCCGACGGGGCTATGATCCGTATATCGATATGAAGATTATTTCAGATGTTACCTGGTATCGCGTGAGAATCGGACACTTTGAAACCGTCGCCGAGGCCGCCAACACCCGCGATGAACTGATCAACCAGTATTCTCTGCAGGCATGGGTAGACAACATTCCCCAGTGACGACATGAAAAGTCACACCGAATAC
>JBBTMW010000108.1:0-10027 GCA_038067995.1 Candidatus Zixiibacteriota bacterium | reverse complement strand
AACGCATCTCGACTCCGCTCGATGCGACACGCTGTGAAAACATTTCTATTATTTCGTTACTTTACCACTTTTTTAACAAGCCCCAAGGGGCGCGCTGGACAGCGTCGTTAATGTGCGCCGGCAGGACGTCTCGTCTGCCCATTCAGAAGCCCGCCGCCAATACCTCACTGCTCCTCGAATCTCAGCCTTTCCGCTCCTAGGTCTGAGAGGAAATGATAGTGCAGGTGGGGGACTTCCTGCCCGTACCCATTGTTGATAACTATTCTGAAATGGTCGGCAATGCCAAGGCGGTCGGCGACTTCACGGGCTGTCCGGTTGAGCATGGTGAGGATATCATCGGGGGTAGAGTAGAAATCAGGAGTTTCCTGCTTGGGTATCAAAAGGAGGTGAACCGGGGCTTTGGGGCGGATATCCTGAATAACGATGACATCGTCGGTCTCCAGAAAGACTTTGGCCGGCAGTTCTCGGTTTATTATACGGGTGAAGATTGACGGCATGGGGAAAAGGTAACGGTGTGAGCCAAATTGTGCAACACCACCCGACTTGCCTCAATGCCGATGAATTGTTACCATTGAGGGCTAACACAATTGGCAATAATCTCATCTTAGTATAGAGGAGCTGTTTGATATGTCAGGTCATTCAAAATGGGCAACCATTAAGCGCAAGAAAGGAAAACTTGACGCCGAGCGCGGCAAGATTTTCACCCGACTTATTAAGGAAATTACGGTGGCCGCCCGTGAAGGAGGAGGAGATGCCGACGGCAACCCGCGTCTTCGCACCGCGGTCCTCGCCGGCAAAGCCGCCAACATGCCCCAGGACAATATCAAAAGGGCCATTCTCAAAGGGACAGGCCAGCTTCCCGGCCACGTTTATGAGTCGATCAACTACGAGGGATATGGCCCGGCCGGTGTCGCACTTTATATGGAAGTGATGACCGACAACAAGAACCGTACTGTTTCCGAGGTGCGTCACATGCTCGCCAAATTCGGCGGGAATCTTGGCGCCGCTGGATGCGTCGCGTGGATGTTCAAGAAAAAAGGAATTATCACCATCGATCTCGCTGTGGCGAATGAAGATGCGCTTATGGAACTCGCCATGGACGCAGGGGCCGAGGATATGTCAACTGGTTCGGATTCTTTCGAAATCACCGCCGCTCCCGAAGATATGGAGAAGATCAAAGCCGCTCTGGATAAGAAGGGGATTCCGATTATGTCGTCGGAAATCACTATGCTTGCCGAAAACCAAGTGAAACTCACCAAGGAATCCGAGGCCAGCGCCATGCTGAAACTTTATGAAGGGCTTGAAGAACTCGACGACGTCCAGAAAGTCTACGGTAACTTCGATATCGATGAGGCCTTGCTGGAGAAGCTGGCGTAAGAGGGGGGAACTTCTTGCCTCGAGGGAATCTTAGGTGGTTCAAAACGAGCACGGTTTTGACATCTGTGCAAGTGTTTGTCGCGTTCATTATATATAACTTATGAAGTACTATTCAGATAGAACGATGGAGGCATTAGCCGAAGCGGTGACTGGCGGCTACGCATCAAGCAATTCCAAAAGCATCGGAGTTTATAGGACGCCTTGGGACCTCCACAAGTTTTTCAAGTCTATTGGTCTGAAGTTTAATGTAGGTCGCGATTCTCGCGTACCTGCTGTGACGAACTTTCTTGTTGAAATGAATAACAGGGACGGGGGAGAGCATGATATTGTCCTGGTGTTCGATGCTGTTGTCGATACCCGTGATTTCTTCGGACGTAACGAGAGACTTGTCGCAGTTGTTGACTACCTTAATAGTTATCTCGAATTTGATGGATTCAAGCTTGCAAAAAAAGGGTCTACGTATCATTTGACATGTCTACCAAACTCAGATGTTTCAAGTTCTAAGCTTCGTTCACTTGTCACAAAATTTGATTTTGATTCAGTAGGCGATGATTTCGAGCGCGCATTGTTACAGGCTGATTCGGATCCAGCTGGAGCCATCAGAGCATCGTGTTCCACGGTTGAGAGTGTGTGTAAGTGCATTCTTGGAGAAATTGGGGTGCCATACCCTAATAATCAGGACGTAGCTTCGCTGGTCAAAGAAATTGAAAGAGTCTTGAAATTGTCTCCTACGAGGCCGGACATCGAACCGGAAATCAAGCAAATACTCGGCGGGCTTTCGAACGTCTCACGTGGACTTGGTGCTTTGCGAACTCACTCAAGCGATGCGCATGGGCGTGGGAAAAAAATAAAAAAGGTTGATAGCAGAATCGCGAGGCTAGCCATTAATTCAGCAAATACAATTTCGCAGTTTTTGATAGAAACTTGGCGATTGCAGTCCGGAAACAGCCAGACCAACTGAAGTGTATGGCTCGAATACCAACCTGTCGATTAGGTAGGGGAAGAGAATGAGATCGAAAGAGCTGAATTCTCGCTTGTTGAAATTGTTCTTAGCGTTCTCGTTCAGTGCGGCATGCACTTTCGGTTCCCCTGACACGACAGATTTTGTCAAGATAGTCGAATCAGATTCGACACTTGCGCGCGAAGTTGGACTTGACAAACTAACGAAGAAGCAGAAGAAAAAACTAAATGAAGTGATGCTTGTCGTGTATTCACTAGGTTTCAGTAATGGCCAGAGTAGGTCGTCGACGGTTGACACTTCAACGCCCATTCGGATCGCGCCGAAGTACATATTCGGGTCGAGTGTGTCAGATGGGGATGGTTACCTTAGCAAGGTCGAATCAAGTGATGGCGATGTGTTGAAACTGGCAAACGGAGCGATTGTGGAGGTGACATGGGGCTATGTGAGTTACATCGGATACTCAAAAGAATGTTTTCTGTACCGCATTGGCTCAGGATGTAAAATCTGTATCAAGGGTAAGAAAGCATACAAGTGTGAGGTGTTGAAATTGCCGGAGTGGGGGAGTAAGGTCTCTGTAGAACAAACGACGATCCTCGAAGTCAAAGGTGACGGAACAATCATTAAGTTAACCGATGGCAGAATCTATGAAGTTGATTCGTATTCTACAATTGACACTCGACTCTGGTTGGGGTTCTCCGATGCTATAATTATTGACGCCTCACGACTCATTAATCTTGATGAAGGCGACGAGATTATTGATATAACTCTGATCAAATAGAATTATGAGATACTTGGCTGGGTGGCCCATCTTTTAGATGGGTTCCCGTGTGATTAGTCGGTGGATCGGACAGTCGAGATGTCTGCCGCGCACAAATAGGAGTCCCCACCTGCTCTACTTCGCTTTCGCATCCAATATGTCAAGCCGCCAGATGACATCGCGCATCGGCGAATACAAAAATCTCGGGCGTGGAAAACTTTCCTGTTGGCGAATCGCATTCAATAAACGCAGTAAAGATGGTTCGGCGAAGGCCAACGTCGTGGAAGAACTCAAAAGCACGGTGTGGGGTGTGCTCTACGATATTTCTGCTACCGATATTGCCAATCTCGATGCTTGGGAACCGGGCTACTCGCGGATTGCCGTCGCCATCGTTCTCGACTCCGGCGAGAAATTTGAGGCCGCTTGCTATATCGCGCGCGAAGTTGAAGAGGGCTTAGAACCAAGCCGTCAATACCTCGATACGATTCTTGAAGGGGCGAGGGAGAACAAGTTGCCAGCGGAATACATCGCGCTAATCGAGGGATTTCGGGCAAGATAGGCGGCGCGGCATCGAAAAGAACCCACCGCGAAGCGGATGGGCTACCGATATAAGAGCCCACCGTTCCGGTGGGGCGGCCCATCTTTTAGATGGGTTCCCGTGTGATTAGTCGGGGATAGGGCAGAAGAGACGCCTGTCGCGCACGGGGTCATGAGTGCGGGTACAGGGAGAAGCCGCACTACTTCGGGATGACTTTTCTTTGTAGCGAGGGTTCTCCCCGTACCCTCGCTCCTTTTCTTGTGTGGCGAACGAAAGGTCGGCCGCGCACGAAGAGGGATGTCGGGTTTCTCCTCCCGTTATCACGGGAGTCGGAACACCGACCTACTCGAAAGAGAAAGCCGCGACTATCACATCCGGCCTAACCCTACCCCTTTTTTAATTGAATCTTTCCGCTGAACGCTGTTCATTGAGCCTATGAAAGTGCTTGGCATTGATCCCGGGTTACATCACACCGGATACGGCGTTCTGGACTATGACGGCACCAATATTCGCCTCTGCGAAGCTGGATTTATCAAAACCAACGAAAAAGCGGCACTGCCGCAGAGACTGATCGAGCTTTCCACTGAACTTGATGCTGTCCTGACACAGTTCACCCCTGATATTGTCGCTATCGAAGAAATCTACTCCCATGTCACCCACCCCCGCACGGCAATCATAATGGCCCACGCCCGCGGCGTCATTCTCCACCGGGTGGCGGCGAAGAATATCGAGGTGGTGTCGTACGCCTCGACACGCATCAAAAAATCCCTGACCGGCAACGGCCACGCCACTAAACTTCAGGTGCAGAAACATATCGCCTCGTCGTTGTCCCTTCCAAAAATGCCAGAGCCCCACGATGTCGCCGATGCGCTGGCCGTGGCAGTCTGTCACTGCCACGCCATTCAATCGAAAGGGTTGGTGGCGGCATGATTAGTCGCATTCGAGGCAAGCTTGTTCATATCGACGAACACTCCGCATTGGTCGAAAATGGCGGCCTTACATATGAAGTTCTTGTCCCCTCGGCGTTGGCCGATCGACTCAGCAGTAGCGGCCAAATCGGGCAGGAGCTCAATTTCGAGACGATTTATTACATCGAGGCGGGTGACCGCAAATCGAGCCATTACCCCCGCCTTGTCGGATTCACCGATCCGGTTGACCGGGAGTTCTTCTCGCTTCTGCTGTCGGTTTCGGGGCTGGGAGTAAAGAAAGCCCTCAGGTGTTTAGTTCTTCCAATTCGTGAGATAGCGGGAGCGGTCGAGAACAAACAGGCGGCGACATTGTCGCGACTGCCGGGGATTGGGGCCCGTCTCGCCGAGAAAATTATCGCCGAACTTCACGGTAAATGCGCCAAGTTTGCCCTGAGTCGCGCTTCGGAACCGTTGGCCGTTCGCGACACTGCCACTCAGCCATTCGAAGAAGAAGCGATCGAGATTTTGCTTCAATTGCAATACAAGCGAGCTGAGGCCGAGAAGATGGTTAGCGACGCGATTGCATCGGGAACGAAAGTCGAGCGCGTCGAGCAGTTAATCGACGTTATTTTCAAGAACGAACAGCGGCAAAAAGTTCGGGTGTAATTCCTCGCGAATGTCTGGCTTGCACCGAGTCCTTTTTTCTGCTACCATATAACGCATAATGTCACGCGAACGAGTCATATCCGGCGAAACGGTCAATATTCAGGATGAAGCGATTCAGATAACGCTTCGTCCGAAAACCCTTGACGAATATGTCGGCCAACAGGAACTGCGCGGTAAGCTGAAAGTCGCGCTCACTGCCGCCAAAGGGCGCGGCGACGCTATTGAGCATATCCTCTTCTACGGCCCCCCTGGTTTGGGGAAAACGACTCTCGCCCATATTATCGCAAACGAAATGGGTTCGCGCATATTTACCACAGCAGGCCCGGCTCTTCAGCGCACCGGTGATCTGATGGGGATTCTCACTAATTTGAATGACGGTGACGTTCTTTTTATCGACGAAATCCACCGCCTCTCGCCGATGCTCGAAGAGTTTCTCTATCCGGCGATGGAGGATTTTAAGGTTGATTTCGTGGTCGACAAGGGGGCCTTCGCCAAGGTGGTCAATGTTCCTCTCAAAAAGTTCACCCTTATTGGAGCGACAACCCGGGCCGGAATGCTATCGGCCCCGCTGAGGGATCGTTTCGGCCTTTTTTATCACATCGATTTCTACCCCCCTGAGGAGCTTGAGGAGATTGTCCGTCGCTCCGCTCGCATATTGGAGTGCCAATTGGATTCTGAGGCCTGTGTTGCCGTTTCTTTGCGTGCGAGGGGAACGCCCCGCATAGCAAACCGGCTTCTCCGAAGGCTTCGCGACTATGCTCAAGTCAAAGGGGATGGGACGGTCGATTCCGCAATCGCACTCCAGGCCCTTGATGCCGAGGGGGTCGATTCGGCCGGTCTTGACAACCTCGACCGCCGCATGCTGAAAGTGATTATCGAGTACTACAAAGGCGGCCCGGTCGGTATCGAAGCTCTTGGAGCGACGCTTAACGAAGAGGTTGACACGCTTGTCGACATGGTCGAGCCGTACTTGCTCAAAATTGGCTTTGTACAGAGAACCCAACGGGGGAGAATGGCCTCAACCAAAGCCGCCGAGCATTTGGGTTTGCGTATTTCTGACGCTAATCAGCAGACGTTATTTTAGGCTTTGAAACCGCATCTCGACTCCGCTCGATGCGACGCTTCGCGTAACACGAAATTTACATTCGCTTTAAAACCATTTTAACAGTCCCAAACGGTGAGTTCTTCCTGAATTGACATCCCATCTTGAATCTCCTCCCCAAATAGCCGACATTCCCTTTCGTGAAAGCCGACCAATTCGATTATCAACTCCCGCCTGAACTGATCGCGCAGACGCCATCACGTCGACGCGACCAGTCGCGCCTGATGGTGCTTGACCGCTCAACCGGTGAACGCTCGGTCATGGCCTTTCGCGATATCACGCAGTACTTCCATCGCGGCGATGTATTGGTGGTGAACAACACCAAGGTCTTCAAGGCTCGCCTTTTCGGAAAGCGAAAGACCGGCGGGGTGGTGGAGATATTTTTGATAAGGCCGTATAGTTCTGATGGTAAAGAGTGTCGGGTTTCTCACTCCGCCGAAGGCGTAGTTCGGAACGCCGACCTACGAAGAGACGGGCAGAACGCCGACCTACGAAGAGAATCAGGTGTGGCGTGGCAAGCGTTGGTGGCGCCATCGCGGCGGGTGAAAGAAGGAGAAGTGATTCACTTTGGCGATTTTCGGGTGGAATTACTGGCCGATCTCGAGGGAGGAAAATGGGCGGTGCACTTCCGTTCGGAACGAGAGCGTAAACAGGTCATCGCTCTATTCGGGCATGTACCCCTGCCGGTGTACATGCGCCGTGATGATGCCCCCTCCGATATTCGTCGCTACCAGACTGTCTATGCAGATTCTTCAAAAGAAGGCGCGGTTGCGGCGCCGACGGCGGGCTTTCATTTCACGCGCGGGCTTCTCGATGCGTTGAAGAAAAAGGGAGTGCAGATCGCCGAGGTCACTCTTCACGTAGGCCCAGGGACATTCAAGCCGCTCAAAGTCGAAAATATTCACGACCACGTCGTTGATCCAGAGATAGGGGAACTTCCAATTGCGACCGCGGCTATAATCAATAAGGCTCGCCATTCGGGGCATAAGATATTCGCGGTCGGCACGACCACCGTTCGCACTCTGGAATCGGCACCGGCCGGATCAGCAGTGACCCCGTTTTCCGGGATGGTCGATCTCTATATCAAGCCGGGGCACAGATTTAGATTCGTTGACCACATGGTGACCAATTTCCACCTGCCTAAATCGTCCCTTTTGATACTCGTTTCGGCCTTCGCGGGACGCGAAGCGATTCTCGATGCCTACCACGATGCTATCCAACGAGGCATGCGGTTTTACAGCTACGGCGACGCCATGTTGATACGATAGCCACTTTATTCTGCCGTTGTAGTCGCGTATATTGAAATGTCATGGTATACGCAATAATAGTCTCAGCCGGGAAATCCGAACGATTCGGGGGAGATGTCCCTAAGCAGTTTGTCGAGGTATGCGGGAAACCGATACTGGCATGGACTCTTGAACGATTTGAACATGCCCAGACAATCGACAAGATCGTGATTGTGGCCTCGGCGGATCACGCCGCGATGATCTCGCAGTCAGTTGTCGATCGCTTTGGGTTGACCAAGGTAGAGAAGATAGTCGAGGGGGGAGCCTCGCGGGCTGAGTCGGTTCTGCGCGGCCTTGAATCTCTTCCGTCCTATACCGAAATCGTGGCGATCCACGACGGCGTCCGCCCGATGGTCCACCCGCAGGATATTGATACGGTTGTCAATTCGGCTCGTCACTGGGGGGGAGCAATCCTTGCGTCGCGCGTGACCGATACTATCAAGCTCGTGAGTGGAGAAAAAATTACGAGTACTCTCGATAGAGCATCACTCTTTGCGGCCTCGACACCGCAAGCCTTTCAGTTCGGACTTATTCGCGACGCTCATCGGCATGCGCACTCAGCCGGAAAACATCATGAGGCCACCGATGACGCTGTCCTTGTTGAACGAATGGGGCATGCGGTACACGTGGTGGTAACGGCGTATCCAAATCCAAAGATTACGCATTCGGCGGATATTGCCATGCTTGAGTTTCTTTTGTCAGGAGAATTGCATGGCTGAGTATCGCATTGGTCAAGGGTATGATGTCCATCAGCTCGTCGAGGGGCGGCCGCTCATCATTGGCGGCGTGACCATCCCCCATCCGAAGGGCCTCATTGGCCATAGCGACGCCGATGTGCTCCTGCATGCCATCATGGATGCGCTTCTCGGAGCGGCGGGACTTCCCGATATAGGACACCAGTTTCCCAACAACGATTCAAGATTCAAAAACGCCGACTCGGGGCTGTTGCTCGCACGGGTTTTTCAATTGCTAAAAGACGCGGGGGTGACTCGCATCGTGAACATTGACTGCACAATTCTGGCGGAAAATCCGAAAATGGCTCCCCATATTGAGTTGATGAAATCAAATATTTCCCACGCGCTTGCCATACCATCTGGTCAGGTGAATATAAAGGCCACGACAACGGAGACACTCGGATTTGTGGGCAGGGAAGAGGGGATCGCCGCGATGGCTGTTTGTCTGGTGGAGCGGAATGGTTGATCATCCCGGCCCGATTGCAGAATTTGTCGATCAGATTCTGCGACACGGGACGCTGTGGGTCTATCTCGTTCTTTTCGCGGCCAGTTTTGTTGAAAATCTTTTTCCTCCATTTCCCGGCGATTCCTTCATTGCCGTAGCTGGCCTGCTCTCCGGAGTGGGGCGGCTCGAATGGCCGCTGGCGTTTGCCTGTATCGTATTGGGCGGAATGTCTTCGGTTGCCATTCTCTATTATTTTGGACGCAATCAGGGGCGACACTATTTTGAGCGCAAGAATTTCAAATATTTCTCAGTTGAGCATATTCGGCGAGTGGAGCAATCGTTCGCGCGGTGGGGATTTCTCATTCTCATCGTTTCACGCTTTTTGGTCGGCATTCGCACGGCGGTGGCGGTGGTGGCCGGAATCGGACAGTACAACACGGCCAAGATGATGATCTTCACGACCTGTTCTTATATTCTGTTTGTAAGTCTCATCATGTATACTGCCGGGAGTGTGGCGCGAAATTATGACGCCATACAGGACTATTTTACGACTTATGGCCGCCTGCTTTGGATTGTAGTGATTGTCATAGTAGCAGTCGTAATCTACCGAGCGGTTGCGGTGAAGCGAAAGGGATGATGTGCGCATTTTGATGTTGGCCGGCGGGGATTCCGATGAGCGAGAGGTTTCGCTTAACTCCGGACGGGCAGTTTACGAAGCTCTCACGAAACTTGGCCATACTGTCATCGCGGTCGATCCGGCTAGCGGACGGTCGTTGACCGCATCCAATGGCACATATCTGATTGGGACAGGAGAATCGCCGTCGAAGATTCAGGCGGATCAGACCAGTGGTGAGGGGGTTCGTCAGATTTTATCACATGAGAGCGAACCGAAATCCGAAGTCGTTTTTCTCACCCTTCATGGCGGCGCCGGAGAAAACGGATCCCTTCAATGCCTGCTCGATATGGCCGGCATGAAATATACTGGGTCTGGGATGTTGGCCTCGGCGATTGCAATGGACAAAGAAAAAAGTAAGCGCCTATTCGAAAGTGTTGGCGTTGCCACACCCAAGTGGGTTCTCTATCGCTCATGGGAGTGGGAGCGGGGCAATATCGCTGAGGATATCGTTTCGCGCCTTCCACTGCCGGTAATCATCAAACCGAATGATAGCGGGTCATCGGTGGGGATGAGTCTCGTGCGAACCGATTCGGAAATCAGCCCGGCGATTGAACTCTGTTTCAAGGCCAGTCAGAAT
>JBBTMW010000107.1:0-7303 GCA_038067995.1 Candidatus Zixiibacteriota bacterium | reverse complement strand
GATATGTCTGCCGCCGATCCAGCCGCCACTCATGCTGAGTGGGATTTGGTCACGCGAAATACGCAGGCAGTGGTTTCCGGTCTTTATTACTGGACGGTAGAGTCGACTGATGGAAACATACAGATCGGCAAATTGGTCGTGATTCTCTAAGACCACAGCATAGTCATGATATTGCGACCAGGCAGACACAGCCAATTACTTTGTCTTCTGGTCGTTTTCTTTTTTCTTTTTCTAGCTCCTCTCCTATCTTTCGCTCGCGATGAACTCGACCCCAAGTCGGCCATCGCTCGCGGGTTGATCAATGGACGCCGACCGCTTCAGACCGCTACCCCAACTATTCAGCACAGCTCTCACAATCGCGGAACCATGCAACTTGCCGTCGGTAACAATGGGACATTCGGCACCCAGGGAGGAACCATTCAGGACCCGTTCACCGGGGAGCAAATCCAGTCGTGTGTCTAACCAAAAGGTAGTGACATAGTCGGCCTTTGGGTCGCGGCGATGTGGATTGGGGCTATCGTGGGGAGAGACACTCTCGTCTCAACCGGCAATGAAGATTTTTATTACAATTTGGAATTGTGGGCGGAGGTCCCCCCTCTTGGTGATTTTGTGTACCAGTCTATAGACATAAATAGTCCATACTATTCTCAAAATGCATACTCTGAGCAGGATATTCTTTGCGAATATACCGACACTCTGACACAACCCAATTTCGTGCCAGCGGATGTAGTCGACGGCCGACCCCACAAACCGCTTGGCATCAAGGGCTATCAGCGTTCGATGGCATGGAGTTATTCATACGCCGACGATTTCATTCTTTTTGACTATCAAGTTGAGAATATCGGAATGAAACGATTGAGAGATCTCTACATAGGCATCTATGTTGATGGCGACATGTGGCACCAGACACGTAACGATCCCACCGGCTGGAACGACGATATGGTTGGATTTTATCGCTTTCATCCTGCTCCCGAAGGATGCGGTTTTCTGGATACCGTAAATATCGCATGGCACGCCGACGCCGATGGAGATCCAATTGCCGGGGCTTGGAACGACCAGTCGGCGCTTAGTGTTGTTGGCACGCGAGTAGTGCGTACTCCGACCAAGAATCTAAACTATTCTTTCAATTGGTGGATAACCAACTACGGTGACGTTTCGCAGGACTTTGGCCCCCGCCTCATAGGGACAATTGACGACCCTTATCGCTATTTCGGCCCCCGTAGCGGCACCCCGGAGGGGGACAGGAACAAATATTATGTCATGCGCCATGGTGAATTTGACTATGACTTGCTTTATTCGGCTAAAGACCACACCTGGGAAGGATTCATGCCACCGCCGGAATTCGCTCCCCAGATAGCCCGTGGCTGGGATACGCGCTATTTGTTGTCATTTGGTCCCTTTGATATCGACCCAGGAGAGCGACTGCCGGTTTCGTTCGCCTGGCTTGGTGGTACAAATTTTCATATTGGAGCGACCGATTTCTCTTCGAGTTTTGACCCTGAGAACCCTGATATCTTTTATCACAAGCTGAATTTTAACAATCTCGCCACCAATGCGCGCTGGGCATCGTGGGTCTATGATACACCCGGCTACGACACCGACGGGGACGGCTATTTCGGCAAGACCCGAATTTGTACGCTTGATTCAATACTCGTGCGCGTCGATACGATTGTCTCCGGAATTGACACAACATTTCTCAATACATACGAGCCAACCCTCGCCGATACAAGCTGGTATGAAGGGGATGGCATTCCCGATTTTCGTGGCGCCGGGCCGCCCCCATCGCCGAGGATTCGTGTCATCCCCGAAGAGGGGAAACTAACAGTTCGGTGGAATGGGTACTATTCTGAGACGACGCGTGATATTTTCTCGAAGCTAATAGATTTCGAGGGGTATCGTGTTTATGTCGGGCGAGACAATGCATCGCCGCAGAGTTTCAGCAAAGTGGCGTCGTATGATTTGGAAAATTTCAACCGCTACGTCTATCGGCTTGACCAGGCCGCCAGGTTTAACTGGGTGCTCGACGATGCCCCGTTCACCCTTGATTCTTTGCGAATTATCTATGCCGATTCGCTGTTCGATCCGCTCGACTACAATCGTGATCACCCGCTTAGAGTCAACGACACATCCTATTATTTCGACGCCCAGGACTTCAATCAATCAATGCTTGGGGAATCAGATGGAATTCGAAAGGTTTATCCGACCGCAACAAAACCATCCGGAGACCCTTCAACCTGGACGATGGATGACATCACCAACGAACACGGCGCTCCGCTTCCCAAATATTACGAATACGAATTCGCTGTCGATGCCTTGCTCCCGTCAGTTCCGTACTTCGTCTCTGTAACTACCTTTGATTTCGGTTCTCCAAAAGCCGAATTGCCCCCGCTCGAAAGCGATGTGATGAATGGCGTCATCGCCGAATATCCGCAGACTTCCGCCAACAGCGTCGAATTGCTCGACATGGATGTGTACATCTACCCCAATCCCTATCGGATCGACGACGACTACCGGGGACACGGCTTTGAAGCGCGGGGTCGTGACGAAATGCCCGATGATCGCGCCCGGGCAATTCACTTTGCCAATCTCCCCCATAGTTGCACGATTCGGATATATTCTCTCGACGGCGATCTGGTGAAAGAGATTCACCACGAGAGGTCTTCAGGGGATGCACAGTCCTCGCACGACAGCTGGGACTTGACTACTCGCAACACTCAAGCCGTCGTGAGCGGTCTTTACTACTGGGTTGTTGAATCATCTGAGCGAACCCAAATAGGCAAACTCGTCATTATTTTCTAAACTGCGCTTCCGTTGTCAAGAGTCGCCGGAAGGGGGCGCCTGAAAAGGAGATACCCCCCGGCCGATACTAACGATAGTGACGCCAGAACAATCCATGCCAATCGGGGGGAATCGCCAAAGTGCTCAAGAATCTGCCCGCCATACAGTGGCCCGAGCGACCATCCGGCCGTCACAAAGAAAGCAAATATCCCCATATACCGTCCCATCCGACCTGCCGGAGCCAGTCGGGCCGTGAGCGCCAGCGATGGCGGCGACATCACGTTTTCACCGATGGTAATGGTCACAATGGCGCATGCGAACATCCAAAATGACGACAAAAATCCAATCGCGCTGTATCCGACAAAGTAGAAAAGGGAGCCAATGACAAGCTGGGTGGTCAGGCGGGTTTTGGCTAGCAATTTCGTGATTGGTATTTGAAGCGCCACGACAATGAGGCCATTAATGCCGAAGAGATAGCCGAGTTCTGTCTCGCTCAATCCGACGGTCTGGGTAGCGTAGAGAGAAAAGGGGACGATGAGTTGCGCTACCACAAGGTAGAGAGCCAGAATCAGGAGGCAATGTCGCGCGAGCAATTTGTCATTCCGGATGGCGAGAAGATCAGTCATTTTGAAGCGGTCGGTTGCCGTAATCGTCGGAGGGTTACCGAGAAAAGCCATCACAATAATCGCTGATGTGAGCGTCAGTATCGCCGAAACAATAAAGAGCAGACCGTAGGAGCTTGCCGCCAACCATCCACCCAAGGCGGGTCCGGCGGCCCATCCCATATTACCGGCCGCACGAATCAGCGCGAAACCATCAATACGCTTTTCTGGGGGAAGAAAATCCGAGATCATGGCATTGGCCACGGGCTGAAAAATCGCACCGAGAATAAAATTGAAAAACAGACCCACCGCCATCCACCCCAGTCCCCCCTTCAAAAATACCACCGACGCGAGTAGTGCAAAAGCGACGGCTCGAAGTGTTTGAGAATGAATGAGAATGCTTCGCCGCGGCAGTCTGTCAGACATCTCCCCCGCAAAGGCCTGTGACGATGCCCGCACGATCGCCATGGCGCCAAAAAAGAGGCCAATCTCCCCTACCGTCATCCCGTATTCACGATGAAAATAGATCGATATGAACGGCATCGATGCCGCAAACCCCAATGCGCTTACAAACCAGCCTAGACAGAGAATCCAGACATCACGGCTCATGCCGCGAAGGGTCGCAATGATGTCATTTAGCATTGTGGGATTATAATAACAAATCTCGGAGGCAAAGTAACGATTATCTCTTGAGGTATCGGGTTCGTAGTATTGCAATATGATGCAACTCGTGACCGGCTATAATCCAAGCCAAGGCACGCACACTTATGTTGAATGAGTTGGCGACCCCCTCCCGCAACGATACCTCCTCCGAAAACTGCCGGAATAGATCGAGCGATGCCGTGCGGACGTGATAACACTCGTTCGTCAAGTCAACGACCGTTCGGGATTCAAACTGTCCATTTGCTACAAAATCATTTTCGTCGAAGCCCGCTAATGGTGTTTTGTCATTGCGGGCAATGCGTAGCGCTCGGTAAGCGAATATTCGCTCGGCGTCGATCATGTGGCCAACGACTTCCCTGGTCGTCCATTTGTGAGATTCGTAGCGAAAGGGCGCCTCATCCTCACTGATTCCTGCAATGAGATTTGTAGTATCGGCTTGCTGATTGGCAAGAGTGTCAACAATGTCTCCCGCTGGCACCAAAGCGATATATGAGGCATAGAACTGCGCGTATTCACTGCTGTTTGGAACAATTGAACGGTAGCCTTGCGTCATGATATTCTCTCCACTTCACTCCCCTGCGAAATAAGCGGTCTGGGTAGGGTGGAACCTGAATGGTTCCGCCTCTTATCTCCAGTTAAGATGGCCGAACCCTGCGGGTTCTTTCCTACCAAAAGCTATCCAATCAATCCAACAGCGACGACTTCAGATTCTCTTTTGAAAAAGATTTCTCCAACTCCGGATTGGTGAAGATTCCATCCTTGCGAACCAGCTTCCCGTCAAACCACATTTCGCCTCCGCCATATTCTGGGCGTTGGATGAGAACGTTGTCCCAGTGAATCGACGATTGATTGCCGTTGTAGGCTTCGTCGTAACACTGACCGGGGGTAAAGTGAATCGAACCGGCAATCTTTTCGTCGAATAATGTATCCTTCATCGGATGCAGAATGAATGGATTGACGCCGACCGCAAACTCACCGACATAGCGCGCTCCTTCATCGGTATTGAAAATCTTCTCCAGCTTGGTGTTATCACCTTCGCAGGTGGCCTTCACGATCTTCCCCTTCTCAAAGGTGAGAGTGAGGCGGTTGAACACCGTGCCGTTATACAGCGAAGGGGTATTGAACCGAATCGTGCCGTTGACTGAATCCCGCACCGGCGCAGTGTAGACCTCACCGTCGGGAATATTTCGCCTGCCCGAACATTTGATCGCTGGAATCCCTTTGATGGAAAATGAGAGATCCGTTCCCGGCGACACCAGTCGTACGGCATCGGTTGCATTCATCAGCGCCTGCAGTTTGTCCTGCGCCTTTTCCATTTTTGCATAGTCGGCGCAACAGACGTCAAAATAGAAGTCTTCAAATGCTTCCTGCGATGTCTCAGCCAATTGCGCCATGGCATTGTTCGGATATCGCAACACCACCCAGCGAGTACGTTTCACTCGTTCCTCTAAATGCACTGGCTTGTAGAATAAGCGCTGGAAACGCTCGGTTTGAGCCGGATCGATGTCGGCGGTATCGAATGGATTGTCAGACCCGCGCAGGCCGATATAGCAGTCGGCTTCTTTCATCATCGCCAAATGTAGTTCGGCCTGACGGCTGAATTGCGCCTCGCTGGCGTTCTTTATCCAATGGCGAAGAAGTGATTCGTCATTGTAATACCAGAAGACAGTCCCCCCGCGTTCAGTGGCAACCCGCACTACCTGTTTGGCCAGGTCGAGCGTATCTTTCCCTTTGATTTCAAGGTACAGGGTCTCCCCTTTTTTCAAGGCAATGGAGAAATCGATGAGTTGCGTCGCGAGTATGGCGTGCCGTTTGTCTTTCATGGTTCGTCCTTATCCTGAAGTTCTTGAATTGACGTCGGGTGGAGTATACATTCCCCCGGCTTTTGGCACAACCTGCCCGATTGCCAAGTATGACTGGCTTGAAAGGGGAACCGACGGGCAGACGAGACGTCTGCCACGCAAAGGAAGATGAACCGCCCATCGTCTCCGCTCGACTCGACAATAAGTGAAGCCGTTAACCAACTGGCCCCCTGTCCTTGCCTGCTGATATTCTGAACAGACAGTGTCATTTTGAAACGGAAACCTGTACCATCCGCGGAATAGCTTTCCCACGAAGTCTCCCGCCAGCAATGGGATTTTCTTAAAGGGATGTCTCCTCCAATCCGATAACTAATAAGAGCGGTTCTCGAATGGACAACTATGACATCCGCGATACCGCCGAGGGGATAGTAAATAGAAATCAGCAACACTTTTTGGTAAGGGGATGAGACTTATGGCAACTTCTACAATGACCAAGACCGATGACAAGCGTTCGGGGATGTCTGACGACCTTCTCCAGCTGGTCTCTTTCAACATCGGTTCCGAAGAGTTCGGCGTCGACATTCTGAAGGTACAGGAGATCAACCGCATGGTTGAGATTACCAAAGTGCCTCAAGCGCCGCACTATGTCGAGGGAGTTATCAATCTCCGTGGCAAAGTGATTCCTATCGTCGACCTGCGCAAACGATTCAATCTCGACGTCAAGGAGTACGACAAAAACACCCGCATCGTGGTCGTCGACATCGGCGGCAACATCATGGGGATGGTCGTCGACTCTGTCTCCGAAGTGCTCCGCCTGCCCTCAAGCACTATTGAGCCAGCTCCGGAAATAGCAACCGGTGTCAATTCCGAATATATTCGTGGCGTCGCCAAGCTTGATGATCGCCTCCTGATATTCCTTGATCTATCCAAAGTGATAGATATGGGCGAGTTTGCTTCGGCGAACTAAGCTCTTCTGAAATAGTCATGATATGCGGCCGGTGCAAACCGGCCGTTTTTTATTTGAGGCAACCGGTGCTTATCTAAAACACCGGACAATTGTGTTTTGACAGAGTTTTTGTTCGTGTCATTCCGGCCAAGCGGAGCGCGAGCCGGAACCCATCTTTTCTTTCAAAGAGTCGGATGGATTCCCCGGTCAAGCCGGGGAATGACATTCTTAAGGATGGATGTTGACTTGAAGCTTTGTACAAGATCCCCCTACTTATCCGAATCACCGGCACCATCAACGTTGGGACCGGTCATGGGAACAAAGCGAACCGAAAAGATTGTGGAGTCGTGAATAACTCCCCCTCGCTTAGTCATTAATCGCAGATCCTGCCACTCGTCACCGACCGGAATCACCAGACGCCCCCCTTCGGCAAGCTGATTCATAAGTGGCGCCGGAACTTCGGTCGGCGCACAGGTGACGCTGAATTTCGCGCTGGAAGTGGGCGCCGCCGC
>JBBTMW010000106.1:11111-13142 GCA_038067995.1 Candidatus Zixiibacteriota bacterium | reverse complement strand
TTGATTCGGGCGCGAAGAGACTCCGGCGCACAACCGCCGAAAACCACCGAGTGTATCGCGCCGATTCGGGCACCTGCCAACCCCGAGACCACCAGTTCGGGAACCATCGGCAGGTAGATAGCGACGCGGTCCCCTTTTTTGACGCCGAGCGATTTGAGAGCATTGGCGAATTTGTTTACCTGACGGTAGAGCTGGAGGTATGTGAATGTTCGCTTCTCCCCCGGTTCACCTTCCCAAATGAGCGCGGCCTTGTTCTTTCTGCCGTTCTTGATATGCTGGTCGAGGCAGGATTCGGTGACGTTCAGTTTGCCGCCGACGAACCATTTCGCATCGGGGGCTTTCCACTCCAATCCCTTGGTCCACTTTTTTCGCCAGACGAGCTGGCTTGCCATCGATTCCCAAAAAGCGACCGGGTCCTTTTTGGCAGAGGCATAGAGTGCCTTGTCGTCGGCGTGGGCGTCCTTGGTAAATGCCGACTCCGGCTTGAATAGGCGGGTCTCTTCGAGAAGGGTGTCGATTGTTTTGCCGGTAGAGGTGGTGATTGCAACGGTCGACGGCTTGGCAGATGCTTTGGATTTAGAACTTTTCTTCGGCTTGGCGGACATGCAATCTCTCCTCTGGTGACATGCGAAACGACAAGAGCAAACTGATTGCCGAAATATCGCCGTCATCTGGCACAAATGTCAACAAGAGGCGTGGCGGAAGTATTATTGTGCGCGGCAGACGTCTCGTCTGCCCGTCGGAAGTTATACACGTAGGGCGGGATCGTCTTCGCATCCCGCCCTTTTCAACGGCTCCGAGGGGAAACGAGATGGCGGCATTGAAGACAATGCCGCCCTACTGACAAGGATAGTCGCGGTCGTTGGCCGGCGTGCCCGTGGGTGTGGTCAACCGCCCTCGATAATTGATTAGATTGGGGGCGGCCGCATTTACTACACCGCCGACCACAAAAAAGGCCACAAATAGAAATTCAATAAACACCTCATGGGTATACTCCTAATCGCCGGTTATGATTTGCTTGCCTTCATTCTATTTCGAGAGTACCAATTCCGTCCCTTGATATCTTCCCGGAGATTCAAAATGTTCCATCCCGATAGAATCGGCACCCTGTCACGTAGGGTACTATTCCCATGCAACCACGACCATACGAACCGGTCAATGGTGCAAACATTGACCCGGTGCTGTCGGTCAGAAAGAACCGAAAGCTTCCCAGTCCATTCGAACTGATGTCATACGAATTACAAGGGTCACCGCAATCTGTGGGACAATGTAGAGTCAGCGACATCCGGATTGAATCACTCATCTTGGTCCAGGTCCCAGTAATATTCCCCAGATCGCCGTGGACTGTACCGGTGAGCGGGTTCGTCCTAATTAATCCGCATCCCCCGGAGACATAGTTTGTCAGTGCAATTGACCCACTAAACGTACCATCCGCAGCGACATGCAGGTCCGCCTCGCCAAATGCCGAACCCGACGGGTTCAGGCTACTATCACAGTTGAAGCCGACAGTCACTTTCCATTTTCCTGAAAGTAACGCATAGAGCGTGGTATCCTTAGTGGTGTCACGGCAAGGGATAAGTGCATTCCGCACGGCTGTATCACCGCTGAACATGCTGGAGTGGGCGTAATAGTAGAGAATCTGTTTGTCGGTCAGTGCCATTTCGTCGAAGCTCGAATCCGAACAGAGAGGCGGCTGGACAGTCGAGTACGACGGTGGCGTGTTGATATTTAGATCAAACGGAGCGGTCGATTCGGTGCCGGGAAGATTGCCGGTATATCCATCGCCGTTCAGGTCAAACACCGAGTGATCCTTCTCCCACGGTGGCACATTAAGACTCCGATCCGTTTCGTAGAAAAGGATGGAATCAATGTACATCTGTAGATCTTTCTCGTCGAACTTGTTATTGTTCCCGATCTGCCCACTGTTGTCGGCAACATCGAGAATTACGAGCCGCACCGGGGCATTCGAGAAACTATGATCGAGTGTCAACACCGCCTGATAGGCATTCACCCACTTGCCGTTGAAGCAGT
>JBBTMW010000106.1:0-11101 GCA_038067995.1 Candidatus Zixiibacteriota bacterium | reverse complement strand
AGCAGTATTGGATGAGGTTCCTCATATCTGTCGTCGTCAAACTCGGAGAGAGCCCCCACAAATAGGCCGCCAGTCCGGCAATTTGAGGTGTGGCAAATGAAGTTCCGCTGGCAATCGCCTGAAGCGCCACACCGCCACCGGGTTGACAACTTAAATCTGCCTCTGAGCATGTTGTCACAACGTCGGTTCCGACCATTCTAACATCTGACGGGCTGTTTGAACTGGCCCACGGCGCACCGTCCCAGTCTGAAGCCCCAACGATCAGTAGATTTCTTGAGGCTGTCCCCATTGCGGCATTTGCCTGTATCATAGTCGCAATCATAAGATTTAGATTTGCGCTATCCTGCGGGGTGACGTTTGTGCCATGGAGCATCGCGATCGGGTGATCAAACTTGGCGGATATGGCGAAGGGCGAATTGTAAATGGCGTTGGAACTGTCATACGATGCGACCCCTTCGTTTCCGGCCGAGGTGGCGTGGAGACACCTATCCTGCACTCCCACGATCAACGCACGCCAGAAAAGCGCATGCCCTATGCGGCGCAGTTTTGAATTGACACTGAAGTCGCTATCGGGATAACCGATGGAAGTATTTAGGGCGAAGTTGCCTGACAGAGGCAAATGATTGGCGGCATCGGCAAGCACAGCCGTCCAAGTGCTGAAACCGTGCGTGAGAACACAGGGCAGTCTCAATAACGCGCTTCTCCCGGGGAACACGCCTGTTGAACCGAGCGAGTCCAGGTTAGCGCCGATGACACCGGCCACCATGAAGCCGTGGTTCCCGTCCCACTCGGTACCGCCCGGCACAAAATTCTGCCCAAGATTCACCAATCCAGCCCCTCCTGGAAAGGTCTGAGACGGTATCTCTGGATTGGCAGCTGTCTCCAAAAAATCATCGATAACAATGGCTGTGATGGGAGAGTTGTTGGACTCGAGCAGTTGGCGCGCATTCCATGATGCCGGGAACCCAGCAAGCTCAAGATGCCCAAGCAAAGTCTTGGCCGGATAATCGGGAAATTCGGATGATCCATTGGGGGCCGTCGGTTCGAATGCCGGATGCGCTGACAGAAATGCACCTGATGCCACCAATGTTGAGCAGACCACCATTGCCTGATCAACCGATACCTGAGCAGGCACCACCAGTTCCGTGAACATCAACCCAGACCGCATACAACTGATCTTGGCACTCGATGCATTCAGCGCGGTATTGACCTGGCCGACTGTCGCATTCGGATTGATCACCGCTTCAAGCCGAGTTGTGGCAAAGTCATCAATCCATTCCCCATCCGGTACAGCAAAGGGGCCATGATTAGTTGTGCCGGACAGGGCCGGGTTAGTATCTGCACCTGATAGCAGGACGCCGATTGGTTCGTTATCCGGAGGTTTATCCGGCTCAGTACTCTTGCTACAGCTCAGGGTGAGCAGAAGGGGAACCAAGAGGCAAGCAACTGCGAGCCTGGTCACTAATTGAACCATCTTCAAAGAAAATGACATGTGGATACCTCGCATCAGGTGTTTCAATATCAGATTTCAGACTCCATTGTCTGAAATACGGCCGTATTTTGAAGCCGCGTCATACTTAGTATGAAGGTACTGAACTGTGTAATGTATGACAAAATACTCAAGTATTTAGAAAATGCAAGAGGGAACTTGCAGTGCTACCAAAACATGACCTGACAGTGCCGCAGTACAAATAGGTCGAATTGTTCTGGTAGTAACTCGCGATTCTTCCCTGTGGTCCGTTCACGAACATATTGATAATATTGTCATTTGCATCGAACGTTACAAGCAAAACGCCGCCGTCGTAGAGATAGAACGTCGAGGCCCCCCCCACTTGGGATTCCCTTCCCCATTCACTATGTTACTCCTGACAACACCATGATGAAGAAACTGATTCGAACCATTATTGTCGACGACCAGCAACTTGTCCGTCAGGGGTTGGTCTGCCTCTTCGAACAGCTTGAAGACTTTGAGGTGGTCGGCGATTTCACCGATGGCCAGCAAGCTATCGAGCAGGTGACCGTCCTCAATCCGGATGTGGCCATCATAGATACCCAACTTCACGGCCTTGACGGCATCAGCACCGGTCGTCGGATGCGCATCGTAAGCCCGAAGACCGAGATCGTCTACCTGACATCGCTCCACAGCGAGGATCAGATGCGTGAGGCATTTGAATCGAGCGGGCGAGCCTATCTCCTCAAGTCCTGCAGTTTTGAAGAATTGGCCTTTGCCGCCCGAAAAGCCTCGTGCGGTGATTACTACCTGTCCGGCCCGGCCAGTCAGGATATGGTGGCCGAATATGTGAAGCCACTGTTGAATTCTCAAAAGCCCGGCGGGCTGGTCACCCAGCGAGAGCGTGAGATTGCGCGTCTGCTGGCCGATGGCTATTCGACCAAAGAGGCGGCCGATATACTCAACATCAGCCCAAAAACGGTTGAAACCCATAGGGCTTCGATAATGAAGAAGCTTAATGCCAAAAACGTGACAGATATTGTCAAGTATTGCATCCGGAACCATATTCTGGAGGCGTGAGGGAGAAAGCAGGGAACCCCTCCCCCGTCCCCTCCCCGAAACGGAGAGGGGAGCCAAAAGCAAAACAATCAGCATTGGCTTTCAGTTCTTCCTCCCCCTGCCCTTTTAGGGAAGGGGGCTGGGGGGTTAGGTTCTTAGCAAGGGCCACAACCTGACCTTTCCCCCCTACTGTATTTCCCCCTCCCCAATCGGTACTTCTCCCTATTGTTGTCTGGCTTTGAAAAGCCGTCCTTTTGTGGCGTGTAATACCCCGATGGGGATCAGCAACAAGAAATCTACTTTTCAATAACTGTAAGGAGAAACCGCATGACGAATTATGTCAACGACGTTATCGCGCAAGTGAAGGCGAAAAACCCGAACGAGCCGGAATTCCATCAAGCTGTCCACGAGGTGATAGAATCACTTACGCCGATACTTGAAAAACATCCCGAATATCGCAAAGCCAAGATTTTGGAAAGAGTAATCGAACCGGAACGCGTCATACTGTTCCGTGTGCCGTGGATGAACGATCAGGGGGAAATCCAGGTTAACCGCGGCTTTCGCATTGAGATGAGCAGTGTCATCGGCCCATATAAGGGCGGACTTCGCTTTCATCCATCGGTCAATCTCGGAATCCTGAAATTCCTCGCCTTCGAGCAGGTTTTCAAAAACAGCCTTACCACTCTGCCAATGGGCGGCGGTAAAGGCGGGTCGGACTTCGATCCCAAAGGAAAAAGCGACAACGAAGTCATGCGGTTCTGCCAGGCCTTCATGAGCGAACTGTTCCGCCACATCGGTCCAAACACCGACGTTCCTGCCGGTGATATTGGCGTCGGTGGACGTGAGATAGGGTATCTCTTCGGCATGTATCGCAAGCTTCGCAATGAGTTTACCGGCGTGCTGACCGGCAAGGGTCTCAACTGGGGCGGTTCGCTGATTCGCCCTGAAGCAACCGGCTATGGTGCGGTCTATTTTGCGGCTGAGATGCTTAACACCAAAGGGAAAACATTAAAAGATAAGACCTGCCTCGTCTCCGGCAGCGGCAATGTCGCCCAGTACACCATCGAGAAGATCAATCAGTTCGGCGGCAAGGTACTGACTGTTTCCGACTCCGGCGGCTATGTGTATGATCCGGAAGGGATCGACAGCAAGAAGCTCGCCTTTGTCATGGAACTCAAGAATGTCCGCCGTGGACGAATCAAAGAATACACCGACAAGTTCAAGAGCGCCACATATACGCCTATAGATCCGAAGCTCAATTACAATCCGCTTTGGAATCACAAGGCCGATTGCGCCTTCCCGAGCGCGACGCAAAACGAGATCAACGCCGTCGACGCTCAGAATTTGCTGAAAAACGGCGTCACGGTGGTAGCTGAGGGAGCCAACATGCCGACGACACCCGACGGCGTGAAGGTGTTCCTGGACCACAAGATTCTCTACGGTCCGGGTAAGGCGGCCAACGCAGGCGGCGTGGCGACCTCAGGTCTGGAGATGTCGCAGAACAGCATGCGGTATAGCTGGACACGTGAGGAAGTCGACAATCGTCTTCACATCATCATGAAGAGCATCCATCAGTCATGTGTTGACGCATCCAGCCGGTTCGGAACTCCGGGGAATTATGTCAACGGCGCCAACATCGCCGGTTTCCTCAAGATTGCCGATGCGATGATGGATCAAGGTCTCGTCTAAGCAATCACCTCTTGCGTGACATCAAGAATGGAGTGGCCTCAAGCCACTCCATTTTGTATGTTAGGGTCACAACGCCATGATTGAATTCAAGCAACTTCTCACCGAACGCGGATACATCAGTCGATTCAATGAATTCCAGGAATTGATGCAGTTCAGGGTCAGACGGATCCTGTTAGCATCAAGTCTGTACGACTCGTTCATCCTCGAGGAAGACGGAAGCCTTTCGGAGATGTTGCTGTCCGAATATATGGGTCTCAATCTCCTCAATGCTCCGAGTATCACCCGCGTCTCTACTGGCCGCGACGCACTGGCACGACTTCAGGGAGACCATCGCTTTGATCTCATCATAACCACCATGAACCTGGGCGATATGGGTGCCGTTGAGATGGCCAAAGCATTGAAAGCCTGTCGACCGGATTTGCCCGTGGTCATGTTACTATACGATGTGCGTGAATTGGCCGAGTTGACGACCTATCACAATGTCTCCGTTTTTGACAAGATTTTCATTTGGCAAGGGGATTTCCGCATCCTGATCGCGATCATCAAGTTCATTGAGGATCGCCGCAATGTTGACCACGACACCCGCGCTGTGGGGGTGCAGTCGATAATTGTCATCGAGGATAACGTCAACATTTATTCTTTATTCCTGCCGATTATCTATGCCGAAGTGGTGAAACATACTCAGACAGTTATGTCGGAAAGTGTCAATCTTTCGCACAAACTGCTGAGGATGCGCACCCGGCCAAAAATACTCCTCTGTAGTAATTACGAGGAGGCGTGGGACTGCTTTGTCACCTATCAGGACTGCATCCTTGGGATCATTTCCGACATAGAGTTTTCCCGCGGTGGTCAATTAGATCCGGGAGCTGGCCTGCGGTTTGCAACTGAAGTGAAGGAAGCGCATTTTGATATACCAATCCTTCTCCAATCAGACTCTCCGGAATTTGAGCATCTTGCCAAAGAAATCGGAGCCAGCTTTCTTCTGAAAAAGTCGTCTCATCTGCTTCAGCATCTGCGCGAATTCATGTCGGCGAATTTTAGCTTTGGAGATTTTGTCTTTCGCTCCACCGATGGTAAGGAAGTAGGGCGCGCCGACAGTCTGCGCACTCTTGAAGAGCAACTCAAAATCGTGCCCGACGAGTCAATCCGCTTTCACGCCGAACGAAATCATTTTTCGAATTGGTTGAAGGCCCGGGCCGAATTCCTGCTGGCCGATCGTCTGCGACCGCGCCGAGTTTCCGACTACCAATCGATCGAGCATTTGCGCCATATTTTGATTCAATCGTTACACGATTTTCAACAGGAACGTTCCTCAGGCGTAACTGCTGACTTTGATCCCAAGACATTCGACCCCTCATCCACTTTCGCCCGTATCGGCTCAGGCTCACTGGGCGGCAAGGCGCGCGGACTTGCCTTCGTAAGCAGTCTGCTGAGAAACTTCAGACTGCGCGATCGATTTGACGGTGTCCGCCTGATCGTCCCACCCGCCGTGGTTCTGGCAACCGATGTTTTCGACCAGTTCATGGAAGTTGACGGATTGGGTAGTTTCGCTATAGAATCACACGACGACGATGAAATCGTCCGACGTTTCATGGGGAGCAAGTTGCCAGATTCTGTCATCGTTGATCTGGAGGCTTTCATCGAGTTGGTGAACTACCCGATTGCAGTCAGGTCCTCCAGCCTTCTCGAAGATTCCAAGTTTCAGCCATTTGCGGGCGTGTATCAGACCTACGTGTTGCCGAACAACCATCCCGACCCGGCGGTGCGATTGAAGGAACTGACAAATGCCATCATTCGTGTGTACGCTTCAGCTTTCACCAATCGATCCAAGTCCTACATTGCGACAACACTCTACCGCCTCGAAGAAGAAAAGATGGCGGTGATCATTCAGAAACTGGTCGGTTCACAGTATGACAATCGGTTCTACCCTAATTTCTCAGGAGTTGCACGTTCTTACAATTTTTATCCGCATCCGCCGATGTCTCAACAAGACGGGATCGTCTCGGTGGCGCTGGGGCTTGGGGCGGCTGTCGTCGAAGGGGACTATGCCGTTCGATTCTGTCCCCGTTACCCACGACATTTGCTGCAGTTTTCAGGAATCGAAGATACCCTTCGTTACTCCCAGAAAGATTTTCAGGCATTAGAACTTGATCCTATCCCGGAAAATGAAGTTGAATTTAAGGAAATGCGGGTGGTGAATTGTGGGTTGGATCAAGCCGAAAAGGACGGCACGCTCTGGTATGTAGCGTCGACCTATTCGCGGGAAAACGATTCGGTGTCCGATGGTTTGTCCCGGCCCGGAGTTCGGTTGGTCACGTTTGCGCCAATTCTCAAGAACGACTTGTTTCCGTTGGCCGAAATCCTCAACGTCGTCCTCGACATGGGAAGTTGGGGTATGGGCTCGCCGGTAGAATTGGAGTTTGCCGTTAATCTTCCTGAGCGGAGTGATCAACACTGCGAGTTTGCTTTGCTTCAGTTGCGACCGCTCGTAACAACCCGAGAGTTCGAGGAATTAGAAATCGGTCACATCGCTCCGGATCAACTTATCTGCCAGAGCAAAAAGGTACTGGGGAACGGTATTATCGAGAACATATGTGACATCGTCGTAGTGGACGTGAATCGGTTCCGCCGTGAATGCAGTCTTGAGGTCGCCTCGGAGGTAGCACAATTTAATGCTGAGATTACAGCGGCCAAGCGCCCCTATTTGCTTATCGGGGTGGGTCGATGGGGTTCGGCCGATCCATGGCTTGGCATACCGGTGAAATGGGAGCAAATATCAGGGGCGCGAGTGGTGATCGAATCGAGTTTTCGGGATTTTGAGGTAGCCCCTTCTCAGGGGAGCCATTTTTTCCAGAACATCACATCCTCTCGTGTCGGCTATTTTTCGGTGACTGCAACGGAAACAGAGGGATTCATCGACTGGGAATGGCTTCTTGCCCAGCCAACCATTGGAACACGCCGTTTCACCCGGCATATCCGATTTGACTCACCTCTTCTCGTCAAGATGGATGGCCGGAGTGGCCGGGGTGTGATATGCAAGCCATCGATGCACGCGCTAAGACAGGATTTGCAGGAGTAGGGGTGGTACTGTTTACTGCGAATGCCACGTCAGCCCGAGACTTTCCTTGCCGACCGGAAAAGACGTAACTATTGTGCGACTGTTGCCATCAATAACATAGACCCGTCCAGACTCGCCGAATTTACCCGCACAGGCGACATACACCCGACTGCCATCTGCAGACATAGTGATACCAAATGGCCCCTGAGTAGCAAGAGGGATGTCGGCAATGACTTGCCGAGTCGACAAACGCACTGCAACCACCGAATTGCCCGATTGCGTCGTTATCCAAACGACGTCGTTGTCGGGAGAGACAGCCAGAAGAGTCGGTCCAGCAAGGATTTTACCGGCGGTGTCGACTGGTATGTCGATCATATCAACCATCGTTCGGGCGGCAATATCAAACACCCGCATTTGCATCCCCTCCATGCAGGCGACAAAGCAGAGCGAATCGCGGTGATCAATAGCGAGTCCATATGGCCCGCAGGCCATCGCATCCCCTGGCAGACCTTCGTTCATGGCAACGAACGTGACGGAGTCAGCGTCGGGATAAACGAGGGTCAAATTGTCGCTGGCCATGTTGCATGCGATGACAACTGAACCGTCGGAGGTTATCTTGATATCGTGAGTCATATAACCGGCCTGAAACGAGGCGACATGATCAAGCGTCGTCAAATCAAATTTGTAAATCTGGGGGGTTGACGCACTCATAGTAAAATCGGAGACGTAGCCAAAGTGCCCGTCAGCCGTAATTGCAATTGCGCTCGGCAGAACCGCTCCCGGCATGCGTGTTGAGTCAACAAAAGCTCCGGTCACGGCATTGTAGCGAGCAAGTGAACCCGGTGATGTCAGGGTCGTGATATAGAAACTATTCCCGTCAGGAGAGAATTCAATATAGTGCGGTTTTCTTATCTTACTGTCGAGCGAATCCACTCGGGACAGTGATTGCGTGTTGTAGACATAGATGGTGTTATCGGTCTGATTCAACACATATAACCGGCCAGCGGGTTCCACAGGCTTCGACTGCTGGCTTGATTCACTGCAACCGATCAATCCGAGAACGACCACAACGAGAGAAACTATGTTACCTATTCGCATACGAACCCTCTTCTGATTTGAGACCTGTCCTCCTTTATGCTTCCAACAAGGATGCAATGCCTTGACGGTGCGATTTTTCATTGAATCGTCACTGTTTGCTGAAACTCGGCCATATCGATGACGGGAATGGGGAGAAGATAGGCCAACCCGAGACTTCTGATGACGTACGGCGGAAACGACCGAAAACGAAGCTTCACTTCAATCGAGAGCGTACCGCTTACGCCGTCAGGCACTGGTATCTGATAGTCAACGATCCGAATCTCCCCCGGCTTAATGCTTGGATTTGTCAGCAAGGCGGCATCCCATGGAAAGCCTGTTTCGGAACTGTCCGCCCGCATCATGGTAGCCTGAGTGTTAAACAGGTCGTGATCGCGCTCGGGATAAGCGCTGTGATTGTCCATCAGATCCCCATTCGCATCCAGTTGGCCGGATGCATAGACGGTATCCCCTTGTTGATTGCGCATGATCACAAACAGCCATATCTGGCGTATGAACGGGACGCCCGAAGGGACATCATGCCCGGTCTTATCATTGGTGAGTGTTATCTGAATGGGCAAGATCGATCCCGCCGTTATAGTAGTCGGAATGTCATGAGACACCGTAAGGGCGCCGCGTAGCATCTCAGTAACTTTTGCCAGTTGATTGTCACGGTTGGGGAAGTCGATTAATGCGATATCCGCACCGATAAAGCGATGGTCGTGTACAGTTCGAACCTGCCCTCCAATCGCGGCCACCCCTGAATACGCTGTCATGTGACAATCGCTACAGGTCTTGCCGGTTGACTGAAAGCCACTTTTGCGCCATTCCTGGAATACCGTTTCCAATCCTAGTCCGGCGTCGGTAACCAGGTCGTGACACGAACCGCAATACTCCGACGATTGATAGAGGTCGTTAAACGCGGAGGCGTGATGGACATTCGGCTGAGGATCGCGCAAACCGCCGTGCTTCGTGTTACCGGGCGTAAGGAGAAAACCGGCATTGGAAAGGCGGGAAAGAGATGTTACCGTATGACAAACGTCGCAACCGATGCCTTCCTGTGTCACCGGCGATAAGTCTTCAGCGGCTATCGGCCCCCACTTTATCTCGTTGCTTCTGGCTCCGATGGGAGAGTGGCATCCTTCGCATAGTCCATTAAGGGCGTTGATATACTGGCTCTGGCCAACACGGCGCAGTGCCAAAAATGCCGGATCTTGAAGGGCGTAGGCGTGCATAGACCCCGACCACTCATCGAAGTGTCGCGGATGACAGGTTTTGCATGAGGTCGCCGGCTCAAAATCTGAGGCTTTAAACGCTGATGTCGAATCAATCGGATTTGGGGAGGAAGGGCTGGAAGTCTGTTCGCAACCCACAATGACCATGGCGACAAGGAGAACGAGCAGAGACCCTCCTAACATGAGAGCCTTTCCGAGGCGTAGCACATAGTTGGCAAGGGAGCGCATTCTTGTCTGATTTCTCATACCACCCGCCCGTATCGTAATCATTCAGCTTGCTGAACGATTTATGAATATTGTCTGCGTAATTTCGTCTTGCGGCTTTTCAGGGACATGTCCCTGTCAATTGTTTAATTATACGATACTTGTATTGTATGACTCCTTGACTTTAGGCAAGGAGGAACGCCGGTTGTGCGACATCGTGGGAACGCATTTCACGGCTCTTAGGAAGTAAATGAAATGAGGATAGAGTCAGTCTTGAAAGAAAGGCGGGTTATCTCGCCCCTCAACTATTGACTGTCCGGCTCACATAAGCCGTGAAATAACCACGACGGGCTTGAGTAGTATCGAAACGCATTGTTAAAATCGTCAACCGTTTTGTAATTCTGCTGGCCTTTCCATGTCGCGATCCCTTTGATCGCCTTCTGGAGGTTGTCCTCGGTGACAAAGTGGCTATCAGGCGTGCACCCGCTTCGTGCGTGGCCAGATGATCTGCGTTTCAATTATTCGTGCCGGTTCTTCTTAACCTACTTCAACAGCAGCATCTTTCTTGTCGCGACAAAATCTCCGGCCTGAATCCGATAAAAATAAATACCGCTTGAGACAGTGCTACCGCCGGCGTTTCGGCTATCCCACGTGATCTGGTACGAACCTGCTGCCTTGGTCTCTTTGAGCAGAAACTTCACTCGCTCGCCCAGCACGTTGAAGACTTCAATGGTTACAATGGTGCGCGTGGGAATGCTATAGCCAATCGTCGTTGCCGGATTGAATGGATTGGGATAATTTTGAGACAGTTGAAACGAGAGAGACAATTGCCCGGTGTCATCGCCAATTCCCGTGGCAGTACATCCCGCGCCAAAGGCGCCAATATTGCGACCATCTAATCCTGTTCCAACGCAGGGTGAATTTGCCGCCATGGAGAAATCAAGGCCGGTGGTGTCGCAAAATCTTGGGTCCGCGGAGATGTTGCCGCGTACATTGGCATCTTCACCTATACACCCCTGATAATCATATACATTTCCAAAGACATTGCAGTGGTCAAGTGTTGGATTAGCCTGTGGAGGGCTGTCCCAACCACCACCGCCACAACTGACCAGATACAGTCGATTAAACGCAATCAAGCAATTGGTAAACCGTGGATTCAAATAGGGGTCCAGCGTGACAAGACCAACGTTTCCGTAGAACGTGCAATTCGTGAAATCGCCGTATACATTTACTAAACATACATCCTCGTTGCTTGTACCGTTTCTGGCAAAGAGCGAGTTCGTTACTACTGGTGGGGGCCAGAAACCGCTTCCATCCCCCAAATTGCTGAAC